>JAUVUV010000039.1 GCA_030604975.1 Candidatus Glassiibacteriota bacterium
ACAGCTGCGCGCTCAGGAGGCGGGCGTTCGCCGAGGCGGGTATTGCTGACCCGATAGAGTATGCGGCTGGAATGGGTTAGAAATTCGGTAGAAATGCAGGGGCATGGTATGCCGCAACCCTGAGGAAAATCCTTATATTGTTTTTCCGGCGACCAATTGACTTTATCTGCGTTTAAATAATTGCTATGCTTTTATAGCGGATTCTTTAATAAGCCAAGCCTGATCAGGATACGATAAATGATTGTTCTGCCCAAAGCTCCAGTCGAACACATAGAGATAGCCCCAGACCTGGAAGAGGAAAAACTCGAACAGCTTTGCATTGATTTCGATACCGACTGCGTGCTCTGCGAAAGTCCGCCTTTCGGCGCATATGGTAAGTGCTGGGACTACGACCGCTCGACCGGTTTCTGCCCTTTCTGCCTGCCCCGGGAATAGTTTTATTCACACCCCGGCAAGCTCAAGAAACCTCTCCTCGACCAGCCGCATGTTGTCCTCCCATAAAGCCTTGCGCCTGATCAACTCGATATTCGCCTCCCGTGCTTTCAGTCTAAGGTCGCTGTCTTTGACAGCCTGATCCAGACACTCGGCAAGCCGGCAAAAATCACCTGGAGGGAAGGTGAGCCCGTTGCGCCCCTGTGCCACCCACTGCCTGTTGCCCGCGATATCGGTGACCACGGGGAAAATACCGCAGGCCATTGCCTCCAGCAGGGAAACCGAGGTGCTGTCCGAAAGACTGGCTGAAACATAGATATCCGCCTCGCGTAAGACGCCTGCAAGCTCTGCTTGAGACAGCTCTCCGGTGAACCGGACCCTGTCCTTGAGGTCGGATTCGTCCCGGAAATTCTCCAGCCGGGCACGATCACTGCCCTGGCCTGCTATCTCGATCCGGAAATCAAGTCCGCGGCCTTTCAGAACCACTGCCGCACGAAGGAGCGTTTCAATATCATAGATCGGCTCCAATCTCCGAGTCGAGACGATCCTCAGCGGACTGCTCTCGCCAGGGATTTGCACAAATGTTTCTTTGTCTGCAGGATAGAACAGGCGCGGGTCGACACCCATCGGCACCTCCAGGATGCGGCTGCTTCCCACTCCCAGGCCCTGCAAAGCTCCACTCAAGTTTTCAGCGTCACAGGTCACCAGCCGGGCGGCACGAAGAGCGAATCGGGTGCGCAAGCGGTGGAGGCGGCTTTTCTCGGGGTTCAACAGGATATCGGAACCCCAGGCGCTGATTGCCAAAGGCCGGGCGGAGGGAACCAGAGCAGCGAGAAACCCGTAGCCTGAAACGAAATGGGCGTTGACCAGCTGCGGGCGGAATTTCCTGACAAGCCGTGCCAGGGCCGGCACAGCGAGCAGGTATTGAAAAGCCTGTACAGAGGAACGCGCCGGCAGCACATGCTCCTCCGGGTGGCGATCCTCCCCTGAGGGTTCGAGGGTGGCAAGTATCACCTCGTGGCCGCGCTCGAGGAACCAGGCTACCCAGCGCCGGGTGTGGATTACATTTGCGCTTGCCAGAACAAGCAGCCTCATGGGTTTTTCCAGCTAAAAAGTTTAGGCCAACTCTTCATCCCTGGATCTGAATAATTCTTTCAGCAACCGGTACAGATCAAACAAGTCCGACGGTCGGGGGATAAAAAACTCTTTCCATGCAATTTTACCAAGCCTGCTGAATAGCGCAATCGAGATTGCCATCTGAAGGACATAGCTCGCGGTACTGGCAAGACCGGCTCCCAGGGCGCCGTAGATCGGAATCAGCCACAGGCCAAGGCCCAGACCCAGCACGAATGCGCAACCCACCGCGATACTCTGGTAGTGCCGCCGGTCGACCCCGGCGAAATAGCTCTCGAACACGTTGGATACGCTTACTGCCAGAACCCCGGGTAAAAGAGCCGCCAGGGCGGTATAGGCTGGCAGGAAAGAGGAGCCGAAAAGAATGCCGATGGCCATCTTTCCAAAAAGCAGGAGAGCCAGAGCCAGGGCGGTGCTTAAGAGAAAGGTCATCCTGCAGGCTCTTGGCAGCCTGCTTGCCCCTTCCTGGGCTCCTACAGCGGCCACCCGCGGGAAAAGGTTCAAATGCACGGACATCGAAATGTGCCAGATAGTCTCGGCAACCGCCACGGCCACGGCATAGAGGCCAACCTGCGCCGGTCCGGCAAGCGCCCCCAGGAGAAAGATGTCGAATCGCTGGTTGAAAGTTACCAGCACCCCTGCCGGGTGGCCTTTAAGGCTGTAGGAGAGGCTCTTTTTCAGAAAGTACCAGCCTACAAGCTGTTCCCCGCTCCGGGCACGGGTTTCGGCACGGGAGATGCGCCTGATCCAGAAAACACCCAGCGGGATAACCAAAGTCTGAGCTGCAATGAAGCCGGCCAGAGCGCCGTCAAGGCCGTAACCCAGGCCTGCCACGAGAACCATAACCAGCAGCAGAATTGCCAGGCTGGTGAAGAAGTAAATCAGGTTGAATCTGATTACTTTTTCAAATCCCAGGAGGATCGAGAACACGAAATAGCGGCAGAGCACCAGCGGCACGAGAATACAGGAAAGCATAACGAGGTGCTCCGGCAAGCTTTCCATCACCTGCGGCACAACGAGCCGGAGATAAATCCACACGGCAATGGGAGTGATCACCAGCACACTGAGCGTGCAGAGCCTTATAACAGAACTCAAGCGAGCCTTTCCCCCGCTGAGGAGATAGGACTGGGAGGTATTCAGGCCGCCGAGCATGATAAATGTGACAAGCCAGGGCACAACAGTCAGCAGAGTGTAGGCGCCCTTGCCCTCGACCCCGAGCAGACGGGCGAGCAGGATCGAGGTCGGAACCTGCACCCCAAGGGTGAGAATCCGCAAAAGCAATGTCTGTGCGCTGCCCTGGGCAAGGGACATTTCAGCCTGTCTAGCCTGATTCATCTCAGGAATACTCCAAAAGAGCTAAAGCCTCTGCTTCCTGCCTCATCCTTTCCTCATAGCTCGGGACGATTTCCCTCGCCGTGCGCAAGGCACCCTCGGAGAGCCTTGCTCTGAGCACTTCATCGCATAACGTTTCAGCCAGCACCTCTCCCAGGCGCTCTCGCTGCTCAAACTCGACAAGCCTCCCGTTGACCATATCCCGGATAACACTCCCTGTGCCGCCAGTGGCCAGTGCCACCGCAGGCAATCCATGATGCAGGGATTCGAGAACCGAGTTGCTCAGGTTTGTCCGGTCGCTCGTGGCCGCATAAATGTCCGCGCAAGAGTAATGCTCGCTAAGCTCCCTGTGGGTGAGCGCGCCGGTGAAAATAACTTTCACTCCCCACGTCTCGGCCAGGCTTTCCAGAAAGGTGCGCTCGCTGCCCTCACCAACCACCACCGCGGCAACCGGCGTGCCATCCGGAAGAATATCGGGCATCCGGGCGATCAGCCGGTCGATCCGCTGCTGGGGCCAGAGCCGCCCCACACGGAGGATGATTTTTGTTTCGGGTGACAGTCCCAGCTTATCGCGGTAAGCCTTGCGGTCGAATTTTTTCCCTGGCTGGCTCTTGTCCACACCGTCCAGTAGATATAACACCCTGTCAGCCGGGACACCCAGTTTTCGGGCTGCCCGGTCTCCGCCCGAGCCGTCGTTCGTGATCACCCACCGGTCTGCACCGAGCCTGAATGAAAGTGTCTCTTCGAACTGAGCTATCTGCGCCAGAGCCGAAAATCCTTTCATTCCCAGGGAAACGCCGAAAAGACGGGTTACCATCGGCACTCCGAGCTTTCGCGACAGAAGTTTAGCAGCCGGCACGGCCATGTAGCCATAGGCGGCCACCCTGTCCGGACCCACTTCCGCCGCCGCCCTTTTCGCCGCCCGGTAGGCAGCGACTGTGAAAGCCAGGTAGGAAAAAGTCCGCAGTACCCAGTTAAGCCCAAAAAGGGCAAGCCTGGGGATGAGGATGTAAACTCTCTTACGTACTCTCATCCAGCCCGGCTGGGCGACCACCCTCCCGCCCCCTGGCCAGTTAAAGGTTACCTGTTCCACACCCCCGGGCAGGGCCTCTTTCATCAGAGCTTCCAGGCCGGCTGGATGCAACAGCACCACGCGTTCAAAGGAACCGGCGAGCGCTTTGAGCGAAAGGTAAAAGTTCGGGCTGCCCTTGCCGGTTCCCATTGACCAGAGTTTTTTCCAGCTATAGATAATCAGGATCCGCACTCGATCCCCGCAGTGGATAAGCTTTATCAAAGGCGGTGATAAAGGGCGCGCAACGAGGCGCCGAACCTGAACAATGGAGAGACTTTCACCGCGCTGAGCCTGGTGTAAGGTTCCCCGCCCAGGTTGCGCTTGAAACCGGCAAGCGAATGAGCATCTTCCGGCACCGCGCCCAGATCGACAGCTTCCAGGCCTTCCTGGAAAGCCAGTTCGATAATACTGCGGTAGATCAGGTTATTCGGACGGGCTTCGAATGTTGTTTCATCCGCGCCGTGGTCGCAGAGCCACATCCTGCCGGCGTGAACAACACAGAGATTAAATGCCGCGGGCCTGCCCTTCACCCTGACCATATAAAGGCGCGCCATACCTGGCTCTTGCGCCAGCGGACCGCAAGGCTTCAGAATAAGCCGGTAAAATCTTTCGCTGAAATTAGGGGCCGGCCTTTTATGGTGTCTTGCCGTGAGCCAGGCGAGTCGGTAGATTTCGGATGCTGCCTCGGGACGATCCACCCGTTGGAAAACTCCACCCCGCTTCAACGCCTGCCTGTTCTTGTTTCTCACCGATTGTTTGAGCGAGGCTTCCCACTCTTCAAAAGTCCTTCCGGAAAGCTGAATGGCAAAAGATTTCTGCTCGAATATCCCGAATGAATGCTTGCGGAGGGTCTCAAGTCCGGGAGGATTTCTATCCGGGAAAGTGATCGCCAGACGCGAGGGCAGGCGCGCCCCCCGGAAACGGTTCACCCAGCTTTCGATCAATAAGCCGGCCACCTCGCCGCCTGCGCCCGGAGCGAGGATCACTCCTGCCGGAGTTCCCCAGGCAAGGCAATGGGACTGCTGCCTGAAAAAAGCCCTGCTGTCCACATACGGCAGACCGCCCAGGATTTCTCCGCTCTGTTCAGCAAGCAAGAGTCCAACCCGCCAGCCGGGGCAGCCTGCAGCGATCAGACTGAGCCAGGCGTGGCGGCAGAACGGGCTTTTTACGCCCGCATCCTCAACCAGCCGGTCCCACGTGTCAGACTGGATACTTGAAAACGGATAATCCTCGATCTTCATGACATACGACCTGAGGCCTGGAAAGTTAACATTGATGTTGCTTTCAGCGACTAACGAACCAGCGCCACCTTGCCGATAAAAGTCCTGCCGCCAGGGGCTTTGGCCTGAATCAGGTAGACTCCGCTGGCACAGGTGCGTCCGTGGCTGTTGGAGCCGTCCCAGAAAAAATGCTCGCTGGAATTTTCCTGGGGTGCGAAAGTGCACACCTGTTCGCCGCTCACAGTGAGGATCGAAATCCTGCTGTAGCGCGGCATCCCGCTCACAACAAGCATCGACTGGCGCTCAGGGTACCATGGATTGGGCCGCACTACCAGCTTCAAGCCTCCCAAGCCAGGCCCACCTTCCGCAGACAGCGCCAGCGTGCTCAAACCCCCTGCTGTGGCTGCCCAGACAACACTCCGCGGCTCGTCTATTGCCAGATCGTAAACCTGATCCGAGGCCAGGGTACTGTTACCGCGGTTAAATACTGTCCAGTTGTCCTGGTCAGTGAGTTCAAGGCGGTAGATCCCGCTGGCTGTGGCGAACCAGGCCGCTTTAAAGCCCTCGATCTCGATATCGCTGACAGCCAGTCCGGCAAACGAAGGCGGCTTGATCTCTCTGTAGGCGAACTTACGTTCATCAGTGGCATCCTCCTGGAAATTGAGCAGGATTACCTTGGTTGCCGTTGCGATCCACAGCCTGTTGACCCCGTCGGCGGCCAGATCCACGATTCCGGTTTCACCCACCTCGGTGCGGAAAGTTTCCACATCGCGCACGCCTGCACCGCCGGCGAAACCTCCCGGAATTACTGCGAGGCCCCTGTTGGCGTAGCCGATCCAGACGTTGCCCAGCCCATCGGCTTCGACTGTGTGCACGCTGCGCTCGCTTAAAGTGCCGGAGTAGCTTATGAACGCGCTGGTTTGGGATTCGAAATACTCCAGCCCTCCTGGCTGGTCCTGGTTCACCTGGCTGCCGATCCACACCGCGCCTTCCGAGTCAAATGCCATATCTCCCCGGATCACTCCCATGGAAAGCCCGCTGTTGTTCGCCACATAGGTTTCCCAGCGGTCATCGCCGGGATCCGCAGTGCCGCCGTCATTGAGGATATTAAACCCTCCTGTGCCGACTCCTGCCGGGCCGAACCAGGTGCCGAGATACAGCCTGCCGTCAGGCGCGGCGTTGAGCGAGCTGATCATGTTGTAGATAAGCGGACTGCCGGCCTGGGTGAAATAAGCCCAGGTTACGCCGTCATAGCGGCTTACCCCAACTCTTCCGGCCGGGATATTATCCGAGGCGCTGCTTGTCCAGACAGTGCCCCGGCTGTCCAGGGCCACCCGTGTGAGCACATTGTAAAGGGGACCCGGCAGGCGCAGATTTCTGTATTCACCATTCGCATCAGGCCAGAAAAGCCCGGCGGTCGCGGTTCCCGCAGCAGCCATTTGTGTACCCGGAACCACCGGCCCGATTGTGTTCACGGCCAAGCCAAAAGACTCGCCAGGTGTCCACGATCCCATGCTGTCCAGGTAATAAATTCTTTCCCCGGCCCCGGCGGCCAGCACCTGCTCATCACCGATCCTGAGCAGGCGAAGATCTGTAATCATCGAGCCTCTAAACGGTCCATCGACAGGTGTGAAGATTCCGCCACTTAAACGGGCGATAACTTTTTCATAGGCGATATATATTTCACCCTCCGGCCCGCGTTCTATTTCAGTCACCTCGAGAGAACCCACTCCTTCAGAAGAGCCATAACGGGTAAAGTTCCTTAATTCGTCCATGCACCAGACCCCGGAATTGGTCGCAAAAAACACCGCGCCTGAGGTGTCCTCGGCAATATCGTAAACCAGATAATCCGCGAGGATAATTCTGCTTTCGTGTTCCGGTTCAATAAAGCCCGGCCGGACTGCCAGCTTGCGCGCCCCGCGCAGGGTCCCCACCCAGAGGGATGGTTCCCGGCTGTTTTCTGAAAAATCTGAAATGCTTAGGTGGAATACCCGCTCGTGCGGCACACCGTCGAACAGCCCTGCGAGGACCCACTTTCCTCCGCTGGTCCTGAGGATAACGCCCAAGTCTGATGTTCCGGCCACGAGCCTGGCGTCATCAAGCACGGCCAGATCGGTCAGGTCGGCTGAGGGAATACCTTCGGCTCTGGAAAGGACCTGGTAGATTTCGCGCACCAGATCAAGCCGCACAAGGCCCCCACCGGTTGCGTACCAGAGCGCCGCCTGCGAGGGATCGAGCTGGATAGCGCGAACCTCGTTTCGGTCGGCATAATGCGCTCCCTGGGCGAAGCCTCTCACACCACCGGCCAGTAAAAATATGGCCAGTACCAACCTGAGTGCACCTCCCGTCTCAAAGAGAAGATATTTGAGCTCAGTTAACGACAGTTCTACCTCCTCCTGCGTTTCATCGCCTCTTCCGGCCGGTAGCGAAAGCTCTTTGCCTGATGTTTGATCTCCAGTCCCGCCTCGTTGACAATACCCGTTACCCTGACGTGATACGAGCTCTCCGGTACAAGCAGCCCGGCCGGTTTCAGGATCACCCGCCGGGTATCGGCACTGTCCAGAAACGTGGAATCCACAGCGAGTTGGGTCCCCAGGCTGTCCGGTGTTCTGAGTTCGAACTCGGCCCCTGCGATCCCGCGCGCTGAATCGCACCTGTCATCGAATACCAGCACTATGGTAAGCGAATCCGGGGTTTCGACTGATTTCAGCACCGGCGCGGTAGTGTCGGCAAGCTGGAGCAGGAAGTTGATTGTCAGCGGCTCGAAAACCAGTTCGGCCAGGGTATCGGCGCCTTCCTCGCGGGTATAATCGAACCGGTTGTTGCGGTTGAGATCGCGGAAAGCCTCGAGCCGGTAGCTGCCGAGCGGAAGGTATGGCAGCAGATAGGCCCCGCTGGAATCGGACTCAGCCTCGAAAATCAGGGTGGTATCTTGCTGCGAGACAGCCCGCAGCTTGCCTTCAATCACCAGTGAGTCGCGCACCTGCACAGTACCGGAAATCCTGCCCGGGGAGAAAGCCTTGCCTGTGGAGAAAAAACTTTCAAAGCGCTGTTCGCTCTTTACCCGGTGAAGATCGGTCAGGCCGGGCTCCACTCTCAGCCGGTAGGTGACAGCCGGACGAAAATCCTTCTCTGTTCGCACGCGCACAGCCCGGCCATCCCACTTGAAATAGAGCCTGCCTGCCTCAGGGTTGAGTTTAACCAGCGGCTCGGCCTGCTCACGTTTCACTTTTTCGCTGAAAATCAGCTCAAGCTCTGTATCGTGCCCCACGCCTGTGCTGTCCGGTGCCGGAGTTACCGATTCGACACGCGGCGGCTCGGTGTCCTCAGGGCCACCAGGGGGCAGTCCCATGCGGGCGCAGGAAGAAACTATCAGAAAGACTGCTGTAAATGCGACCGATTTTTCAATAGAAGGCTTTCTTTGATTTTTCAACATTTGATTTTCGCCAGAGCTTTCCTTATTGATAATTCAGATCATAAGCAAAATACTGGATATGGAGCCAAGGAGCAAGAATCCCGCATCGGAAAGGCTGTCCGGGCACCTGGGAAAAATCTTGCGAATGAGTCTAAAAGGCTTATCTTACATTCCTAAATTGCGCTAATCCCCGATTCTTATCTCAACCAGTTCACCTGTCACAAACCGAGTTAAAAAAAATGAACGAGCAACAGAAAAAGTCTCTTTTCAGGAAACTGCTTCTGGCTTTCGCGATTTCTTTCCTGATGAGCAACGGGCCCGGAGTACTGCTGGTAAACAAACCCTCGCTCATAGCAGGAATACCGCTGCTCTATCTCTGGGCGCTCGGTTGGGGGATAGTCCAGATCGGGATTATCCTTTATGCTTATTTTAAGCTCTGGCGGCACGAAGTTGAAGAGGAAATCGAGGGGACAGGGGAGAACGCGGCCGGGGAGGGCGCATGACTCCATTAATCGTTATCGCAGCCTATCTGGCTGTCACGTTCAGTATCGGCACCTTCGCCTGGTGGCGCGGCAGGCTCACGGCAGATGATTACTACATCTCGACTCGCAGCCAGGGCTATGTTGTCACCGCCCTGGCGATCATGGCTACCTTTTTCAGCGCCTTTGCCATGCTCGGCGCTCCGGGCATGCTTTACAAGGGCGGGATCGGTTTCGTGTTTTTCATGCTCAACGTGCCGATCTGCGGCGCGCTGATCTGGATTATCGGCAGGCCCCTCTGGAGGCTGGGCAAGCGCCACGGCTATATCACACCCAGCGACATGATCGCCGATTATTTTACCAGCGATAAATTGAGAGTGCTGATTGCCCTTCTTGGCATAGTTTACATAATCCCTTACGCGGTTCTTCAGTTCAAAGGCAGCGGCTACCTTTTCGAGGTGATCACCCGCAACAGTGATGTCCACGCGGGATTTTTCACTCTCTCCGGCGGCAGGATCTCATTCGGCCCGGTCTCCACCAGCACCCATGTTTTCGGCGCCCTGCTGCTGGCCTCGGTCACCATGATCTACACGATCATGGGCGGGATGCGGGCCGTGTGCTGGACCGATGTTTTCCAGGGCGGCCTGTTGGTGATCGGTATGCTGGTGGGCGGGATTATCACGATCTGGAAGCTTGGCGGGGTGACCGGTCTTTTCGAGCAGGCAGCGGCAGTGGGCAATGCAGCTCACCCGGCGGGTGAATTTATCACCCTGCCCGGGCCGGCAAAGATGTTCCCGGTCTCGATGATTTTCACTTTCGTGCTGGTGGCCAGTTTCGGCACCATGGTCTCACCTGGGCAGTGGATGCGCTATTACAGCGCCAAAAATCCCGACGCCCTGCGCAAGAGCATGATCATTTTCGCCGTGGTGCTCACTACCTGCTACTTTTTCGGCACGGCGTTTATCGGGCTGGGCGGCAGGGTTTTGTTCCCCGGGCTGGAGGCGCCGGACAAGGTTTACCTGAGAATCATCGAGAGCTACCTTCCCCTTGTCCTGGCCAGTTTCTTCGTGACCACGATCATGGCCGCGGCCATGAGCACAGCCAACGGCAACCTTCACGCAATGAGCGCCCTGGTGACCAAGGACCTCTACGCCAGGTTCGTTCGCAGAAAGGCCGGCCAGCGCGAGCTGGTCTGGACCGGCCGCACCGTGATCGCAGCCGCGAGCGCGGTTTCGCTGTGGATTGCCCTTCAGCCGGATATCGGCATGATCGTGCAGATCGGGCTTCTTTCAATGGCCGTGTCCATGCAGATGTTCCCCTCGCTGATCGGCCCGCTGTACTGGAAAGGGGCCACCAGGGCAGGCACTGTGTGGGGTATCCTGCTCGGGATGCTGGCCCTGCTGGTCACATTCAAGCCGGCCTTGTTCGGGATCACCGCATTCGGCCGCAGCCCGCTTGGAATCCATTACGGTTTCTGGGGGTTCATGGTCAACGTGGCCACGCTGTATGTGGTGAGTTTTTTTACCAAGCCGCCGGAAGAGGAGGTGCTGAGGCGGTTTCATAAG
>JAUVUV010000193.1 GCA_030604975.1 Candidatus Glassiibacteriota bacterium
GAAGTTCGCGAACAATCTCTCCCAGTTTTCGGGCTGGTATTGTAATGGCTCCGCTTTTTTTTACGTTTGCCTTTAGTTTGTGGCTTAATGAGATATCGAGGTCCGTAGCCCCTATTTTGAGACCGCCCTCTTCACCCTCTTCCGCTTCGAGAAGAATGTTATACAGCGCTGGCATTGTGCTTTTTGTGGGCACTATCGGACTTATTGCGTTTACCGCTTTGAGCAGGTTTTCTTTTACCACGCTGATTTTCATAGTTTTTTCCTCCCAGAAAGCGATGTTTTGGTACTGAATACTTATCTAGTATATTATAAAATTAAATTATACTATTATTATTAGAGTCTGTGGATATGTGGATAACTCTATAAAAACAATATAAAAGTATAGTTAGAAAAAGACAGATAAATAAAAAGCTGTGGACAGTAATTTTTCGGCAGAGCGGTTATCCACCGGCAGAAAATTCACCTGTGAGTAAGTGTCGTTTCATTCCGCCTGCAATTCACGGGTTATACACAGGTAATACACAGCAAATCCACACTATTTTTCAAGAACCGGGTTCTGATTTTTCAGCTTGTCAATCATCCCGTCGACTTTCAACTTGAAATCCACGTCCTCCTCACACATTCTGGCAATTTTCCTGCAGGCATGCATGATCGTGGTATGATCTTTTCGCTTGAAATGTTCTGCCGTCTCGGGAAAAGAAAGCTTGGTCAGCTTGTTGCAGAGATACATCGCCACTTGACGCGGCTCAACAAAGCTCTTTTTCCTTTTCCTGGAGAGGATTGCGCTTAAAGGCATACCATAGTTATCCGAGACAACTTTGAGTATATCGGCTGCGCTGATATAGTTTACCGCGCTGTCAAAGAGATTTTTCAGCACCCGCTCAGCAAGTTCCAGGTTGATATCTGTCTTCTGCGTGGTGGAGTAGTGTTTGAGGTAATGAAGAGAACCCTCCAGCAGGCGAACATTGCCGGTAACATTTTCTGCGATGAACTTAAGAACTTTCTCCGGGATGAGGAATTTTTCCATAGCGCTCTTTTTTTTCAGAATAGCAATTCTGGTTTCAAGCTCCGGGGGCTGAATATCCGCCACAAGGCCCCATTGGAAGCGACTTCTAAGGCGCTCCTCGAGGTGATGGATCTCCCGGGGAGGGCGATCGGAGGTGAGAACGATCTGTTTCTGGCCCTCGTAGAGAGTATTAAAGGTGTGAAAGAACTCTTCCTGAGTTCCCTCCTTTTTGGCAAGAAACTCGACATCATCGATAAGCAAAACGTCCATCTGGCGGTACCGGTTGCGGAATGGAATCGTGCTTCCGGAGGTAATCGCACTAATCAGTTCGTTGAGAAACTCCTCGACAGAGATGTAGCAGACTTTGAGCCGCTTGAATTTATTGTTTTTCAGCAGTTCATGGCCGATGGCCTGCATCAGGTGTGTTTTGCCGAGCCCCACCCCACCGTAAATAAAAAGTGGGTTGTAGCGGTTCGCAGGTGATTCAGCCACACTTTTCGCAGCGGCATGGGCGAACTGATTGTTTTTGCCGACAACGAACGTATCGAATGTATAACGGGGGTTTAGAGAGCCTTTCAGATTTTTGGTTTTAAAGGCCGAGACGGTTCTGTCGGTATACTCTGCCAGAGTGGCTGGTTCAGGATCTTTGGTTTCCAAGCCGGACATATTTTCATTACCATTCCCGAAGGCCCAGAGATCCATCTGCTCCTCACTTTCCCGGAAGACGAAATTTATCTTGAACGGTCTGTCCAGCATCTCGCCAGCCACCTTGTCGAGAGTTTCCTGATAGTTCTGCTCGACATAGTAGGCGGTAAACTTGTTTCTGAGTTCAACTGTAAGGGATTCGTCCAAGACAGAGACAGCCCGGCTTGGAGAAAGCCACGTGGCGATTGTCTGCTGGCTGAGCCTTTTTTCGCATTCCTTGCGTATTCTGGACCATATTTCCTGAGCGGTAAACTCCTCAATCAATGCTGGTTCTCCTCAATCGAAAATTGGTACGCTGTTTTTGGGATCATTGACCTCTTTGCGGAAAGCAGCTAAAAGGCGGTTGGTGATCTCGCCCGGTTTGCCGTCAGCGATTATGTGGTTATCAACCTTGACTATTGGCGCGACCTCGGCCCCGGATCCGGTAAGAAAAACCTCATCAGCTACATGCAATTCCCCGGGTCCGAAAATCGCCTCTTTGGCCTCGATTCCGAGCTGGTGGCAGAGATCGAGAATCGTGTTTCTGGTCACCCCGACCAGGATATTGTCTTTGGGCGGGGTGAGCACTTTGTGGTTCTTGACAATAAAAATATTATCCGCGCTGCATTCGCAGACTTTGCCCTCGGTTGTGAGCATTATCACTTCCGGAACCTCAGCAGCATTTCCTTCGATTACAGCGAGGATGTTATTGATATAATTACAGGTCTTGACATTCGGGTTTACACACGATGCCGGTGTTCTTCGCACTTTGGCCGTTATCACACCCAGGCCCTTTTCATAGAACTCTTTGGGATATAGTTGAAGGGTGCGGGCGATAATAAAAACCGTGGCCCTGCCTACTTTTCGGGGATTGATACCAAGATCCAGTCTGTGCCCGCGGGTCAACACGAGCCGGATATAACCGGTTCCCCGGATATTGTTCTTGCGTCCAAGGGCTTTCAGTATATCTGTCAGTTCTTCCCGGGCATAGGGAATATCGATTTCGACATAACTGGCGGAATCCCAGAGCCGGTCCAGATGTTCTTTAAGCTTGAAAATCCTGCCATTGTAAATCCTGATGCCCTCAAAAACTCCGTCGCCGTAAAGAGCGTTGCTGTCCAGCAGAAAAGAAGCCGGCAGTATCCCGCTCTCCAGATCCAGATAAGGATCAGAGGTACTGTAATCGCCACTGAAATAAACAAATTCTCTTGCCATCGCGTTGCCTTTTAGAAAGTTATTCAACCTGACGTTAAAGACGACAGACAAATCTCTGGTAAGGCATAAAACCAGAAAGTTTATCAGCCTTTATCAAAGATCAAGTTTACGAAAGGCAGTAAAAGTAAAAATTCCCAGCCAAAAGCAAAGCAATTCATCGCAAAGGGAATTGGGCGTCACCCCTTTGCCAGAACGGAGAAGATTCGCTGCAGAAATAGCAATAAAGAGGATCTAACAAGATTTTCGCATAAATTTGCGGAACCTCTCGGTGTGGAGCAGATCCCCGCCGCACCCGTGGTGGTTTAAACAAATTAAGAAAGCGGCTTCGTGGTTGTCAAGAGGAAATAATGAGGGGTCAAAAGGCGCATCTTTACAATAATCAAGTGGTTACACAAGTTTCAATATATAGAGAAAACTTTTTTTAGTCCACAACATTTAGTGTTTTATCTGCGAAACTTGCGCCAGTAGCGGATATCAACCGGGAGACAAAAGAAAAAAATTTTATGAAACTAAAAATATTTCACGTCGTCAAGAATGAAAGATTCATTTTGTTTTTGCTACAGAGCGGAAATATATGAATCACAAAATACCGTACTTGTCCAGCTTGTAGTGCAGTGCGCTGACCTTAAGGCCGAGCATGCGGGCGGCCTTGCTTTTGTTGCCATGAGCGCGCTCCAGGGCCTGCTCGATGATCGTGCGTTCTGTTGTTTCCAGTGTCTCTGTCAAATCGATACTGCCGGAGGATGGCAGCTCGAAAGACGGCAACCGCCTCGTTTCCGACTTGCCGCCGATTAGCAAGGGTATATCTGCGCGGGTGATACGCTTGCCGCGACCGAGGACCAGGGCGCGTTCGATAACGTTTTCAAGCTCGCGGACATTACCAGGCCAGCTGTAGCCTGCAAGAAGATCAAGTGCATCGGAATCGAAAGTGCGTGGTGAACAGTTCAACCTGCGGCAGATTTTGGCTGCCAGGTGCCGGGCCAGCAATTGGATGTCCTTGCCGCGAGCCCTCAGGGGGGGAAGCTCTATCGGCAAGACATGCAGGCGGTAGAAAAGGTCCTCGCGGAAATTCTCCTTTTCGACTTCCTCTTTCAGGTCTTTGTTGGTTGCCGAGATCAGGCGTACATCAACCGAGAGGGTTTTCTCCCCACCCACGCGTTCGAACCGTTGCTCCTGCAAGACTCTTAATAGCCTTACCTGCACCGCAGGTGAAATGTCCCCGATTTCGTCCAGGAACAGCGTGCCGCCGTCAGCCAGTTCAAAACGGCCCTTTCTCGCCTTGACAGAACCTGTAAAAGCGCCCTTTTCATGGCCGAACAACTCGCTTTCCAGCACACCTTCAGATAGCGCGGCGCATGAGACCTTGACAAACGGCTTGGCTTTTCGCTGGCTTTTATCGTGGATCGCGCGTGCTACCAGCTCCTTGCCAGTGCCGCTTTCTCCTGTAATCAGGACCGAAGAGTCGGTTGGTGCCACCCGCTTGATTGTGTCAAAAACATCGAACATTACCTCTGATTCGCCTATAAGTTCACCGTAGCCGCCAGCCTCGGCGACCTCGCAGCGCAAAAGCTCGTTTTCCTCGACCAGCCGGATGTTTTCAGCCCGCGCATCACGCGTGGCGAGGGCCTTTTCCACCTTGACTTTCAGTTCCTCGGGGCTGAACGGCTTGGTGAGGAAATCGGCCGCACCCAGTTTCATAGCCTCCACGGCAAGGTCCACCGAACCATAGGCTGTGATCAGGATTGCGTCAATCCCGGGACAAAGCTTGCGCGCGCATTCGAAGACTTTCAGGCCGTCCATCTGCGGAAGCTTATAGTCTGTGACAATCAGATCATAATTTTTTTTCCCGAGCTGCTCGAGAGCACCCGAGCCCTCTTCGAAAGAGGATACATCAAGACCCATCTGCTTCAGAGAGATCTCCAGGCCCTCCCGCATTGTGCGGTTATCCTCAATTACCAGAACAGAATGCATGTCGAGCCACCGTTAAAAATTAACTGAAATCTTTCGGATTGTAACTTAACAAAGCAAGAGAGATTTGTAAACCTATTGAGTACAGGAAGGGTTATTGTTTTACGGTTCAAGAATGAGATGCCGGGACAGTTAAAATGAGATAAGAAAAGAGAAAAAGACAGCTGACAAGTATTGCCTTTTCTGTATGATTTTATTATGAATAAAAATTCAATAATTCTATAAGACCCTACAATAGGGTTGTCTTATCCAAATAACGAAGTTAAGAACCCTTTTTGCTTATCCTAAGGAGATCA
>JAUVUV010000391.1 GCA_030604975.1 Candidatus Glassiibacteriota bacterium
GTCGATTTTTTTCCCAGGGCGCGAAAAGCCATCCGGACGATATCCGCCGGGTCGTCCCGGGACGATTTCGGGTCTCCCCCCTCCCCGGGTCTCTTCCCGCTTGCCACATCGTGGAACTCAGTAGCCGTACTCGCCGGGCAGAGGCTGAGCAGGTCCACCCCCGCAGCTTTAAGCTCGGGACGCAAGGACTCACCTAACATCAGGTCGAACGCCTTGGTCGCGCTGTATGCCGAACTCCATGGCCCCGGGAAAAATCCCAGCACTGAGGAAACGACAATCACCGCTCCCCGCTTTCGCGCGATCATGCCGGGAATGAACCTTCTGGCCATTACCGCCGCAGAGGTGCAGTTGAGCGAGATCATCCGCGCAATCTCCTCCTCGCCCATATCCAGAAAACGGCCGTAATAGCCGAAACCGGCATTAAGCACCAGCATATCGACCTCGATATTCCCGACCTGACGGCTTACCTGCTCAACTGCATCGGGCAGGCTCAAATCCTGCACTATCACCCGGGTTTCGATTCCATCGTGCTCTTTCAGTTCCCCGGCCACAGATTCCAGCCTGTCTCTCCGGCGCGCCACGAGGATCAGGTTGAGGCCCTCCCGGGCTATTGCGCGGGCGAACTCCAGCCCGATCCCGGATGAAGCTCCTGTTATCAGGCACCAGTTGCCATATCTTTTCAAGTTGTAGCCCAAGACTGGCCCCATGAAATTTGTTCGTGTTACTTTTTCGCTCTATGCCTGATAAATCAGGAACCATAAGAAACCACAATCATCGAGTACATACCCATTTCCGGCACTGTGAAAACCAGCCTTCCGCCCTCCAGGCTGTACTCCAGCTTTCTGGGCTGGTCGAATTCGGGGGCGAACATTTCCACCTTGCTCACCCGGCCTTTGAACTGTGGTTTCAGCTCAACCCTGAACGGATTGCGCACTTTCCCTTCCTCATAGTTTACCAAATGTACAATCGTCTCACGGCTTTTCTCCCGGTTCAGCATTTCGGCTACCGTGGTCAAAGGAGCCTCCACATGCAGCGAGGGTCCCTCGGGCAGGTGGCGTGTTATCGCGTTGATTATCTCCTCGTGGTTGGCGGGAAGCACCCATTGTGAGCTGGGGAAGGCCCACCTTCCCGACGGGGTGATTTCCATCCCCGGCACGATCTCGGGTATGTAAACCAGCTTCCCCTTGACGAACTTTCGCACAGAAGTGACAGCCGGCCTCCTGTCCAGTTTCATCAGGGCGAGAAGCGGATTGACCCTGCGCCTGACCCGGTAACCGTTGTAATCGGCCGTGTTTCCGGTAAACACGACTGTTCCGCCGGCGCGCACGAAGTCTGTCAGGCGCTCGATGTTTTCCGCTGAGAGGCTCTCCTGTCCCGGCAGGATGATCGCTCCATAGCGGCCGATCTGGTCGATATGTCTATCGAAAATAATGTCGAACGGCAGCTTGTGCTGGATCAGCACCTGCTCGGCAAGCACAGTGGGAATCCCAGTGCTGCTCACGCTGTAAGCCATCGAGGGCCAGGAGCGAAACACGGCGCAGTCGGCCACGTTTTCGGTTTCGGTGTAGTAGCGGTCGTTATACTCGCGGAAAAACTCGGCCAGCGGGGTGAACACTCTCTGGGCGTAATGGTTGTAGCCTGCTCCTTGATAGCCGAAACCGGATACGTACTTCTGGTTGTTGAAAGCCATCTGCTCTGCCATCCCGATCCCGGGATCGCCGGCCGAGCAGGCCATGTCCAGCCGCCGCGCTATCTTGTAGGAGCGGATCTCGCTTACCAGGGCGCCTGTTTCCGGATCGATTCCTGGTTGCATGCCACCTATGTCGAAACAGAAAAAATCGCATAGGCCGGCAAAAAGCGGGTGATAGACCGCGTTGTACCAGATCCGGTTCAGGCTGTAGAGGCCCTTGAGGTTGAATCCTACCGAAATAGAGGGATTTCTGCCCTTGATATGTTCGTAAAACTCGCGGCACTGGCCGGACAGGCTTTCGCAACGGAATCTGATCCATTCCTGAAGTACCGGGTCATTTACGCTCTCCACATCCTCGGGCCGGTTGAACTTGTCCCACTCGTTTACTTTGATCCAGTCCACGCTCGGGTAACCGAAACGCTCGCGCACGTCTTTCTCGGTCGGGTACTTTCGCTTGAGAAAGGTTTTGAAAGCTTCAATGCAGCGTTCGCACCTGCAGGATTTCGGTTCGGCCCGCAGGAAATAGTTGTCGAAAAAGAACTGGTCTGTCTTGACCGAGTCAATACCGACATCGATCACCCTTTTGATATAGTTCCGGTACTCTCGTGAGTTGGGGCAGGGCATGTGGCGGAAGGTCTGGGTGCCAACCAGGTAGGGCACCGGCCATCCGTACTGGTCCCGCTGCTCCCAGTTGACTGCCTCCGGGGTCTCTCGGTAGAACGTTTCGATAAACATCGACCCGCCCACGTAAACGCTGACTTTCATCCCCAGATCGTGCATGATCCGGGCGGCTTTCATGGTTCTGCGGATTTCAGGCATCTCGAACTGGAGGCCGAATCCTTTGTAGAAATGAAGTCTTCCGTAGCGCGATCCGAGACTGGCCATCAGGCGAAAGTTTTCAGGAGCGTGCTGTTTTTCGTATCTTTCCGGCCAGTCCTCCCCCGTGCCACCCTTTCGCAACCCGAACTGGAGCGGCTCGTGGCTTAAGCGCACAATACCTGCCGCCTTTTTCTGTTTCTCCAGAGCGCTCTTTTCGAACCTGGATAAACCTAAAAGAGGTAAGCTGAAAATTACGGTCATGGCCGCTGCCAAAAAGACTGTTCTCTTTTTCATATTCCCTCCTTAACGTGGAATGAACTTGTGCCGAATCAAGATAAATACCCGTTTGAACCGATTTAAAATCGGAATAAATAGGTTCAAAGACAGGGAAAACAGAATCAACCGCTATGCAAATTACACGAACGCCCGCTGAAATTCAAGATACGCCGAAGGGGATTACTCCCCCAACAGCTAGGCTGACTATAAACGGCAAGGTGTATTTTCATCCTCGGCAATGAGAAACTCTCATCAAAATGGAACCTTTTAACTTGAATTATTCAATCAAGCATAATTCCAGGTGAAAAAGGCCCGTAGGGGCGACCGGTCGGTCGCCCTACCAGGGCGAGGCATGCCTCGCCCCTACGCTAAATTTGTGGATTGGTTTAGAAAAATACGCCACACTATTTATGGATTCATGTAATCAGCCAACACA
>JAUVUV010000340.1 GCA_030604975.1 Candidatus Glassiibacteriota bacterium
ATGCTCCTGAACATAGGGATTGACTTTCTCACCCCTGTAGCGCCAGGATTTTTCTCCGCGAATAATGTGTCTTCCGCCCACAATCTCGCAAGTGCCTGCGCTGCCGGCGAAAAATTCACCGATCAGCCGGTCGCAGTTTTCCCAGTGACGGCACATGCTTATCATATGCAGGCCGTTTTCGTACTCGTAATCGATAGCGAAATGGTCCCAGATATTTCCGTAAACCGGAGCCGTGCGCGTCTGGCGCCCGCCCACACCGAGCGCCTTTACCGGATGAGTGCCCATGGCCCAGTTGATCACGTCCAGGTTATGGACATGCTGTTCGACAATGTGATCGCCGCAGATCCAGTTGAAATAATACCAGTTGCGGGTCTGCCATTCCATGTCACTCCAGCCGGGCTTGCGCTCGTATTTCCACAGCCACCCGCCGTTCCAGAACGCCCGCGCGGAGACGATATCTCCGATCTGGCCGTCCTGAAGGCGCTTGATAGTTTCCTGGTAGGCGGGGTCGTGCCGACGCTGGGTACCGGTCACCACGGCCAGGCCTTTCTGTACCGAAAGCTCGCCTGCTTTGATGAATCTTCTGATGCCCACAGGATCGACTGCCACGGGTTTTTCGCAGAAAACGTGCTTGCCTGCAGCCACTACCGCCTCGAAATGCTCAGGGCGGAATCCCGGGGGTGTGGCCAGGATCACCAGGTTGACATCAGTGGCCAGGAGTTTCTTAAAGGCGTCGAAACCCACAAAGCAATGATCGTCGTCTATCTCGATCCCCTTGAGCGGGCCGCTTTCACGGTTCGGATCGGTCAGGTTCTTGCGGCACTTATCAAGATGATCCTGATACAGGTCTGCCAATGCGACAAGCTTGACATTCGGTGCTGAGTTCAGACAGTTCTCAGCCGCCCCGGTGCCCCTTCCCCCGCAACCGATCACGCCTACCCGGATCGGGTCCGCATTCTGTCCGTAGGCATTGCGCACAATGGAGAATCCCGCCAAGGCGCCTGCAGCAGCCAGGGTACCGGATTTAATGAACTCTCTGCGCGATTTTTTATTACTGTCTGCTTTGTTCATTGTTAAGTCTCCCTGCGTAGCGATTAATTAAGATAAAAACTCTATGATATTTTTTTATCTCGACTTTAAACAATGTGTCGCAGTTTCAAATCAATACGTGCATAACTGAACACTTTCAACTTCATAATTAATTATTTTTCAGGTGGTTCCGGATGAATTAAAAATATAATTAAATTCTCACTGAGAGGGAAGATATATTTCCCAGTTGCTCTAGAACGCTTCCGGTTTTCGGTTCATCGACATGAGGAAAGGCTGGATGCAAAGGGAGCGGGGCTAAAACTTTTTCACGAACGCACGTACTTTTTTCACGTTCCGCACATATTCTTTCAGTTCGGGACTGAGAAAAGAGTAGCTTTCCCGGTAGCCCTGGTTTCTGTACCAGTCTTTCAGTTCGTCCCAGCAAAAAAGCCAGACCCGGCGCACGCCTTGCTGGGCGGCGTATCGCTCAAGGCGCGCTATGAGTTTTCCGCCTATCCCCTTTTTGCGGGCCTCCTTCTTAACCCAGATATGATTGACATAAACCGATTGCCCGTCAGCACTTCGCGTGCAGAGAATAACACCGAGAAATTCTCCCTCCTCCTCGGCCACAAAAGAGCAGTCAGCCTGATCAATGGTGAGATTAAGGTAAATCGAGTCGCGCTCCTTGGGCAGGGGAGACCAGTCCATTTGGTTGAAAAGAAAAAAATCCTTTTTTTCAAGTTTCCGGATTCGCATCCTGTGGAATTCCTCGTTTAATACAGATAATGATAAAATTCCGTGAGATTTTCTTTCGAGCCATCACGGCCAATCCCGGTTTGACAGCCTTGTGTCAGTCAATCTGCCCCAGGAACTCAGCGAACGGTAAAAAGGAGCCTTTTACAGCCCCTTTTTAACTCCCGAATCTGCTTACACCTTAAATCAACCCCTGTTTCAGCGGACTTCCAGGAACTCCTTATCCGGCAGTTTGGGGAAAGGCGCATGGGGCTCTTTCTGGTACCAGTAGCCTACCGAGGATATATCATCCTGCAGAGGCAGGTATGTTCCATCGCGGCGCCAGCCCAGAGCCTGGATAGTGACCCGGAGGTCCTTTTCGAAGCGGATCGGATCCATCACATGCCAGCGGTAGAGACCAAAACGCTCCTGGGACTGGTATGCCCCATCCGGGCGGATCACCTGGGACATTCCCGCGTAAGGCGTGCTGAATTCCTGGTATTGTCCGGTTTCCCTGTTCTCAAAATTGTATGAGCCGCAGAAATAATCCTCTGTTCCTGTGCCGCAGATAGTGGGCCATTTCCTGTCACCGTCCATGTAGAACTTTATTTCACCCTCACCCCACCAGCCAGTGTTATTCACTCCCCAGCACATGTAGGTTCCGACATAATGTCCCCAGCCTTTAACACCATCCAGGATTGTATAAACCTGCTTGTAGGGCAGTGGATTGACTCTGCGGAACTGGGCGTGGAAATAGGCAGCGTCCTCGGGCACCTCGGTGAGAGTATAGGTGATCTGATAATAAACAGTAATCCGCTCTGAATCCAGGTTCTCGAAAGTGATCCTGGCTTTCTTGCGGAAAGGTATCACCCAGTAGCAGTTGAACGCACTGCCGGGGTTGACTGTCACCGGGATCGAATTGACCTGGGCATACTTGCCCCAGCCGCAGGAGAAAAAATCTCCCACCGGGCATTCCACGCTGGGGGTTTGTTCACCATCCCAGTACATGCGCAGGATCGAAAAACGCCAGTGTCCGGTAACTGTCATCCAGATATGCTGGATCGCGCCGGGCCCCTCGATCTCTGCCAGAGTAAAAGTCTCGCCCGGATTGACCCTTACCGAGGGAGAAACCTTCCATCCCTGCCCCAGGTCGCGGGCGGCCCTTTCATTGGTGCCAGTGGTGGCCATGCCGCCTTTGCCCTTTTGGCCCGTGAAATTCTCAGGGCTGATCGAGCGGGTCTTAGCATGCGAGAGGCGGAACAGGTTACCCATGTTGTTATGCAAGGGGGGAAATTCCCTGTCATCAGCCGACAGGCCGGATGCAGCCATGCCAAACAGGATCGCGCAGAGGATAACCGTGTGTCTGAGCACCATAACTCCTCCTTCCCAGGGATTTTTAATTAGCCAGCCTCCGGGCGAGAGAGAAAACATGTCCCGGCCGAAAAGGGCGAAAGCCGCACAAACAGCAGCTCCGAAAGCCAGCGCAAGGCAAACTGCACTCGTGTTTCTGCCCATGGAAACACTCCGAACAAGAATACAGGAAGCTATTGGATGAGTTTTGTCGGAAACTGCAACACAACCATGCTAAAACCGGCAGAACCCTGATCAGGCTAAAATTACATATATAGATCCCCGATTGCAACTCCATTGGCCGCGAAAGTCAGCTTGCTCTAATGAAAGATCAGCATTATCACCGATCTTTATCCACAATCCCTATTTGACTATTACCTTCAACCGTCTTTTGCTATATTGTTATAATACTGTCCGGTTAAATTTTCATCTTTTTCCTGCTATTAACTACAAAGCTTTTAATACTCTCTTTCCCACTTTTGCTGGCGATCAAAAGTGGGCAAAAATCGCTTGCGGGCCGCAACTCGCCAGAGTATGAGGCAATCGAA
>JAUVUV010000178.1 GCA_030604975.1 Candidatus Glassiibacteriota bacterium
CAGGAATGTCCAGAGTACCCAGGTATCATCAGGATGGATCAGGCTCGTTTGCTCCATGCGGCTTCCTTTGTCCAGCTATAGTCAGTGAACGTATAGGGCCAGATCTGATTTGCTGCTCTTTATTCTATTCTGCCGTACTTGCGCATGATTTCCAGCGTTTTTTCCAGGTCCAGCTCACTCACCGTGTTGCCATCCCTGCCTACCACGGTAACCGCCTTGAATATCGAATTCAGGATAGCCTCCTCCACAGCATCCGCGGTAGCGGCAAAGGCCGGGGTGAGGAAATTTTCATCTTTAATCCTGTGTGGCCTGTAGAACAGCTCTTGACCTTGACTTGTTCCGGAGCGATAAGTGGTGCTGAAAGCGATAAAAAAGTCTCCGCTGCCGTGGGAGCCGGACACCCCGGTGCGGGCCATGCCCAGAGTGCAGCGTGCGGCAAGCCTTTTCAGCTGGCGCGAATCCAGTGGCAGGTCGGTTGCGATAATTCCCATGATCGAGCCTTGCTGGCTTGATCTGAGCTCCCTGTCCACCACGCCCAGTTCTTTTCCTACCGGGACTCCATCCACAACAAGGGTGCCTGGTACGTTGCTCTGCACCAGCACTCCAATCGTGAATTCACTGCTCTCCAGTTTAACCACGCGGGATGAGGTTCCAATGCCGGCTTTGAAATTGCAGGTTCTCACTCCTGTTCCCGCCCCGACAGCGCCCTCAGCGACCGGGCCCGAACTGGCAGCCTTTATTGCCTCATAGACATGCTCTACGCGCACATGGAGACCGTGGATATCGTTCAGGAAACCGTCGTAGGTCTCTCCCACTACCGGAGCGAACCAGCCCCTGTCGTCCGGGCCCTCGATATAGTTCTCCACGATATAGCGAACAAGTGCGTTATAGGCCGTTCCCACGCTCAGAGTATTGGTGAGCAGGATCGGTGTTTCGAGCAGGCCATACTCATCGACACAGGCCAGGCTGGTGGTCGTGCCTGCGCCGTTGAACACGTAACTGGCAGCTTCTAGAGGATTTTTGATCGTGTTCGAGTCGTGGGGAAGAATCACGGTGACACCGGTGCGCACAGGCCCCTCGCCGATCACCAGCTTACCCTCTCCGCGCCAGATCGTGGAATGGCCTACCTTGACTCCGGCTACATCGGTAATCGCGTTATACTCTCCCGGGGGGAAAATCCCGATCTCGATACCGAGTTCCCGGCAGCGCGGCCGGTGAGAGTTGTCCGGCAGTGTAGAATCCAGGCTGCGCCCGGTGTCCGAGCCGCTTAAAAAACCCATTCCTCTCCCTCTGGAAGACCCCATCTTTCGGTTATTTTCCTGGTCTGGGTCCAGAACTGAATACCGCCTTCGCCTGTAATATCTCCACAGCCGAAACGCGACTGTCCCCTGCCGCCGAACGAGAACGGCTCTCTTGGCACCGGCACCCCGATCTTGATTCCGATCATCGAGGCGCTGAAACTCTCGGCACATTTTTTTGCCAGGCCTCCGTTGCGGGTATAAACCGCTGCAGCATTACCGTATGGGCTCTTGCGTTCAATCTCGAGGGCTTCAGCCAGGTTCGATACCCGGATGATTGAAAGCACCGGCCCGAATATTTCCTCCTGGGCCGCCGGTATATCAGGGCTGACATTGTCGAGGATCGTGGGGCCGATCCAGAAACCGCCCTCCTTGCCGGGCACAGTTGCGTTGCGCCCGTCGAGAAGCACTTTTGCTCCGTCCTTTTCCGCCTGGTCGATATGGCCGGTTATCCGCTCGAGAGCTTGCCTGCTGATCACCGGGCCCATGTCCTTGCCGAGCGCAATCTTTTTGGTACTTTCAACCACCTTATCTATTATTTCCTGGGTGTCTCCCACTGCCAGGAGCACGGCTGCAGCCATGCAGCGCTGGCCTGTGCAGCCACAGAAAGAGGTGCTGATATTATCGGCTGAAAGATCCGGATCGGCGTCCGGCAGAAGAACCAGGTAGTTTTTCGCTCCACCCAGGGCAAGAATTCTTTTGCCCAGCCGGGTTCCGCGCTCGTAAACGATCCGGGCCACCTTTGTGGAGCCCACGAACGCAAACGCCTCGATCTTGGGATGGTCAATCAGGCATTCCACGACTTCCCGTGCGCCGTGTACCAGTTGAAAGGCATCCTCAGGCAGACCGGCCTCGATCAGGTGCTCGCGGAGCCTGATCGCCGAAAGCGGCACCTGCTCGGATGGCTTATGCACCATGGTATTCCCGCAGGCCAGAGCCAGGGGGATCATCCAGAGTGGCACCATTACAGGAAAGTTGAACGGGGTCACTCCGGCAACCACTCCCAGGGGTTCGGTGATCATCCGGCAGCTCACCCCGGAACTGACCTCCTGGTATCCACCAGCAAGAATCTGGGGAAGGCTTGCGGCGTACTCGATTACCTCGATCCCTTTCTCTATCCCGGCTTTCGACTCACCCACTGTCTTGCCGTTTTCCGAGGTGCAGAGCCGGGAGAGCTCATCGAGGTTGTCCTCCAGAATCGTCTTGAACCGGAAAAACACCTGGACCCGCTGTTTCAGGGTCAACCTGCTCCATGTCTCGAATGCCTTGCTCGCTTTTTCCACCGCCTGGTTCACCTCTTCCGGGGTAGACCAGGTGATCTGGCCGATCACCTCTCCGGTGGCCGGATTGATCACTGGATGTTTTTCCCTGTTTTGCTTAACTGCGGAATTGAGGTTCATCTTCTCCTCACAGGTTGTAGTCATCAAATTCAGCGTTTGCCGAACTGCAGGCTCAAATATCGGTCGTTCACAGGCTGTTCAAACATTCTTGGATTATCTCGACCACGTGGTCCAGTTCGCTATCGGTAATTGTCAGCGGGGGCTGGATCCGCAGCACGTTGCCGAAACTCCCGCCCAGACCGAGCAGGACTTTTCTTTCCAGGGCCATCCGCCGGATCGCGGCACATTCCTGGGCTGCGGGTTCCTTGGTTTGCTCATCCTTGACAAGCTCGATACCGATCATCAGCCCTTTGCCCCGAATCTCGCCCACTGTGACCTTATTCGAGCTTAATGTGCGAAGGTTTTCCATTACCCGCTCGCCCTTGCGCGCTGCCTGGTCAGCAAGTTTTTCCCGCTCCATGAAAGCGATATTGGCCAGCGCAGCCGCGCAGCTCACCGGGTTGCCGCCGAAAGTGGAAAGGTGGTCACCGGGTGTGAAAGAGTCCGCCACCTCCTCGACAGCCGTGAAAGCCGAAAGCGGCAGGCCGTTGGCGATCCCCTTGGCCAGGGTCATGATCTCCGGCTCGAGCCCGTAGTGCTCGGAGGCGAACATCTTGCCTGTGCGGCAGAACCCGGACTGAACCTCATCGGCGATCATGACAATCTCGTGCTTTTCGAGTATCGGTACCAGTTCCTCAAAATACTCCGGCGGCGGAACGATAATCCCGCCTTCGCCCATTACCGGCTCCACAATGAAAGCAGCCACCCGGTTGCTGGTGTGGAAGCGGATCACATCCTCCACAGCGAGGGCGCAGAATTTGGCTGTCATTTTCGCATCTTTCTGGCCGAAAGGCGAGCGGTAATGGTAGGGTGCGGGTGCGAAAGCCACTCCAGGGATGTATGGCCCGCCGCCTTTCTTGCGGCTGGCATTTCCGGTCACGCTCAGGGTGGCCAGACTTCGGCCGTGGAAAGAGTGGGTCAGGGAGATAAACTCGAACTTGCCGGTATACTGCTTTGCCAGCCGCATGGCGCCCTCAATGGCTTCGGCTCCGCTGTTGGCAAAGAACGATTTCTGCAAGTCCCCCGGGGTGATCCGGGCGATTACCTCGGCAAGATCGGCCATCGGCATGTTGTAATAGATGTATGAGCAGCAGTGAAGGAGCTTGTCGAGCTGCGCCTTGGCCGCTTCCACCACCTCGCGGTTGCCGTGCCCGGAGTTTACTACGGAAATCCCGCTGAACAAATCGAGATATTCCGTGCCTGACGGATCGATATACTTGGAGCCGCTGGCTCTCTCGACCACCACAGGTTCGACTGCCTTGAGAAAACTGGTATTTACATATTTTTTGTATTTTTCTTCAGTATTCATTTTTCACTCCCTGTGGTCACGAGATGTGAGAGAAACCTAACTTATTTTGGATCAGGCGAAAAATATTGCTACTTATGGTAACACCTTTTAAAATGACAGGCAACGAGTTTTTGGCTTGGATTGCGGATTTGAACTGTTTTCAAATTAGTTCCCATGCAGTGATACCATAAAGTAAAATTTTCCGATGGACAGATTTGTATTACAGGGGCCGGTCGGACCGGAGATAATAATTGAGGGGAAGAGCTATCTGTTTTTCGGCGGAACGGATTACCTGGGAATGGCAGGCAGGCCGGAGCTGGCCCGGGGCGCTGAGAAAGCGGTTGCGCGCTACGGGATAAGCTCATCCTCTTCGCGTATTTCAGTCGGTACCACCGAGCTTCACCTCGAGCTTGAAAAAGTGATCAGCCGTTTTGCCGGCACAGAGGATGCCGTGGTGATGGCCACCGGTTATATGGGAATGGACGCTCTTCTCTCCGCGGTGCTTGAAAAGGATGACATGATTCTGATTCAGCACAATGCCCATTCCAGTATCAGGGAGGCTGTGGCTGTTCGAACTCCAAGTTGCCTTGAATTCAAAATTGACGACCTGGGAACCCTGGAGGAAGCTCTAAGAAAAATCTCGGGAGAGGCAGGCAGGATAATCGTTGTGGCCGAGGGAGTTTCTCCGCTGTTCGGCACGGTTTTTCCCCTGCCCGAGGTCTTGAAAATACTGATGGAGAGAAATTCGCTCGTACTGCTCGATGATGCACACGCATTCGGTGTGCTTGGCGAACATGGCAGGGGAACAGCCGAGTTCCACGGATGCAGCCAAACCAACACCCATTTCTGCGCCACCCTGAGCAAAGCCTTTGGCGCATTCGGCGGCTGCGTGCCCGGAAGTCTCCGGCTCACTGAAGCTTTGAGGAATCGTTCTCTGGCCTACCAGGGGGCCACACCTCCGCCTGCGCCGGTTGTCGGCGCGGCACTGGCCTCTTTCGAATATTTTGCAGAGAACCAGGAACTTTTGCAAAAATTACATGAGAATGCCGGGCTGCTCAAGCAGGGCCTCACCAGGCTTGGTCTGCCCGCGGAAAACCCGAGCGTTCCGGTTGCCCCGCTCTGTCTGGGCAGCACGGAGAAAATGCAGAACCTGTGCGAGAGATTGCTCGAGCAGGGTATCCTCACTCCCTTTTCCACCTATCCCGGCAGCCCGGAAGGCGGCATGATCCGCCTTGCAGTGAGTGCCGTGCATACCAGTGAGCAGATCGGCTTCCTACTGGAATGTATGGAAAAATTTATCTGATTTATTTACTGGTTTTAATACTGTCCGGTTAATTTTCATCTTTTTCCTGCTATTAACTACAAAGCTTTTAATACTCTCTTTCCCACTTTTGCTGGCGATCAAAAGTGGGCAAAAATCGCTTGCGGGCCGCAACTCGCCAGAGTATGAGGCAATCGAA
>JAUVUV010000341.1 GCA_030604975.1 Candidatus Glassiibacteriota bacterium
CACTCTGCGGACACAGTCTGCCAGATAGAGGCGGTCGAATGAGAGTGCCGTATCGTCGGTGTTCACTATTCTGTGGTGCTGGTACCAGCTGTGAAAGCGGCGGGCCAGCTCCTCGAGGTAATATGGAATATGATGTGGCTCCAGGGACGAAGCGGCGCTTTTCACCACATTGGGAAAATCCACTAAATGAGTGATCAGATCAATCTCCTCGGGCTGTGCGAGCAGACTGGGGGAATGCTCACGCCAGCGCTTTCGGTTTCCATCCCAGATACCGGCCTCCCGGGCTGTGGGAGTGAGGCTACAGATCCGCGCGTGGACATACTGGCAGTAATAGACCGGGTTTTCATTGGACTGCTCCCGCGCCAGGTCGAGGTCGAAAATCAGGTGGCTGTCCGCCTTGCGCATCACGAAAAAGTACCGCGCCACATCCACTCCCACCTCACGGACCAGATCGGCCAAGGTAATGAACCTGCCGGCCCTGGTAGACATTCGAAGCTGCCGGCCGCCCTCGGTGAAACTGACCATCTGGTGGATCACGTAACGCAGCCATCCCTTCATGTAACCGAGGGCTTGCATCCCGGCGAGCATCCTGGGAGTGTAACCGTGGTGGTCAGCTCCGTGGACGTTGATTACCTCATCGAACCCGCGCTCGTGCTTGTCCAGGTGGTATGCCAGGTCAGGGAGAAAATAGGTCGGCTCGCCGGTTTTTTTCACAATTACCCGGTCCTCGGTGTCGCCGAAACGGGAGGTGGAAAGCCACCGCGCGCCTTCTTTTTTGTAGCTCAACCCTTTTTCTTCCAGGAGCTTGAGTAATGTATCGATTTTTCCCTCTGTGTAAAAGTGGCTTTCCAGCGACCAGACATCGAATTCGATCCTGAACTCTTTCAGGTCCTTGTCGATTGATTTTCGAATGCGCTCGGCGGCGTATTCCCTGAAAAGCTTGAGAGTCTCATCATCCGGCTCCTCTGTGTGGGAACCGGGGCGGTAGCGCTCTCCGTATTCCTCGGTAAAACTTTCGACGATTTTGACTAAATAATCCCCCTGATAGCCTTTTTCCGGAAACGGGAAATCAGGGTCCCACCTCTGGGCATAGCGTGCCCGTAGCGAGAGCCCGAGGAGATTCATCTGGTTGCCGGCATCGTTGTAGTAATACTCCCTGCAGATCTCAGCGCCCATTGCCTGGAGCAGCGAGGAGATACAATCGCCGAGTACTGCCTGGCGCCCGTGGCCGACAGTGAGCGGGCCCGTGGGGTTGGAGCTGACAAACTCGACCATGATCTTGCGCCCGGCGAGCAAGTTATCCAGGCCGTAGCGCACCCGCTCTTTCTGTATCCGGCCAAGCTGATCCACACTCCAGCGCGGGGAGATTCGGAAATTGATAAAGCCGTTAGGGGCTACCTCGATTTTGTCGAGATAGGGGGACTCAAGCTTCAGCGCTTTGACTATCTCCTCGGCAATCAGGGCAGGCTTTTTTTCCAGCGTGCGGGCCAGCAGAAAGGCCACGTTCACGGCCAGATCCCCGTGTCGCGGGTCATTGGGCTTTTCCACCGCGTATTCCGGCGGCTCGGCGATTCCCAGCTCTTGCAGAGCTTTATCTACAGCATGTCGTATTATTGCTTTCATCTCAGGTAAAACCAGTCTCGGTAGTCGTCCGATTTTTTTTAACTTAATTGCGGCTCAATTTATTATATTTTTTAGAGTTTACTAACTCAGAGTCGCAAATATATAGAAAAAGGGCAATTTTCGCAAAGGTTTACTCCTCCGCACCAATGGTGTAAGTCTTGACAATAAAAGTTACTAAGACTTATATTATAAAGTTTACTGTAATAGGATTATAAAATATGTGAGGTATTGAGAGATGAAAAGGACCTTTCAGCCGAGTAACCGTAAGAAGAAGAATAAGCACGGTTTTCGCGCCCGCATGGCCACAAAGAGCGGACGTAAAATTATCAAACGACGCCGTGCACGCGGCCGCAGGCGCCTTGCCGTGTAAATAACAGAGTCAAACAGATTCGCGGTTTCATTGGGGTAGCGCTCGCCTGAAAAAAGGAAATGGGGCAGCTTCAATGTGGCCGCTTATTTTTATCCATATCCGGCCGGAAGGCGCTTTTTGCAAAGGCAAGGCTCTGCCACCTGGAGTTTCAATCAAGTGGGCTTTCCACGAAAATATTCCATCCGTACCAGCAGCGAAATAAAAGGGGTTATCGAAAACGGAATTCAATTCAAGGCCGGGCCTTTGAAAATCCATCTCCTGCAGACACACAGCAAGTGGCCGAACCGGAGTGCGTTCTCTGTGCCGCGGCACGGCCGGACGATTGTAGCAAGGAACCGGCTTAGGAGAAGGTTGCAGGAACTGGTTCGGCTTTACCCGATCCAGTCCAGAGGATGTCTGACAGTTGTAAGAGTTTCACCCACCTGTTACGAAAATACTTTCCGGGAACTGGAAAAAAAGTATTGTTCCCTTATCCAAAAGATAAACCTGGATCTTGCTGGTTGCCGGGCAACAGCTTCACAGGCGAATTAATTTTGCGATAATTGATCTGCGGCAAAGGATTAAAGATGATCGTGAGGATACTGAGTACCACAATTCAAATGTTGCTGCTGGCTGCTATCGGGCTTTACCGGTTGGTCTTGCGGCCTCTCTTGCCGCCGTCATGCCGTTTTTACCCCTCATGCTCGGAATATGCCTGCCTGAGCCTGAAAAAATATGGGCCGTTCAAAGGTGGCTGGCGGGCACTTTTTCGCCTGCTCAAGTGTCATCCTTTTCACCCGGGTGGTGTGGACATGCCCTGAAACGCTGATGGAAGGGGATGACCGAGAAACTGAGGGAGTAATTAGGATCTCAGGCAATTGTAAGGAGAAATAATGGAAAGAAATACCGTAACGGCGATGCTTCTCATCTTTTTGCTCTGGATGGGCTATATCCTATTCTTTGCGCCGAAGCCGCAGCCGAGACCGGAACTGGTCCAGGAAGAGGTCCGGCAGGGAGAAACAGCCGCGAAGAAAATGCTCAAGACAGAACCGGCGGCTGAGCAATTGCTTGAGCAGCCAGGCCAGGAACAGATTTCCAGGATCGACACGGTTGAGGTTCCGGTCGACACTGTGGTCGTTTCCTCCGACCTCTACGAATATCATTTCATTACCAGGGGCGGAGTAATAACCCGCGCCTGGCTGAAACAATACCCCGCTTTCAAGCCCGGAGACAAAAGGAACAGCCAGTCAACCGGGGCGGTTCAGTTGATCCCGGAACAGGAAAGCCGGTTCCTCTATACCAGGCTCCACCTGAAAAACCTGGAAAGGCCGATCGAGCTCGGCAGTCGCAATTTCACGGCCAGTACCAAACGGTTAAATCTCGGAGCCGGCCGGCAGGAAGGCTCGGTCGAATTCGTCGACAGCCTTCGCGGCGGCCAGAAGATAAAGATCGTTTACACCTTCCGCAACGATTCGTACCTGATCAACGCTGAACTTCACCTGCCCTCCCAACTTCACGGCCCCAAGGAAAACGCCGTAGAGGTTCTTCTCGGGCCCAGCCTTGTTTCTAATGAAAAGAACCTGGATGATGATTACAGTGATTACGGAGTGGTTTACTATGACAAAGGGGAAGTGATAAAGAAAAGCCTCAAAGATTTGAGCAAAAGCGACTGG
>JAUVUV010000035.1 GCA_030604975.1 Candidatus Glassiibacteriota bacterium
GTCGCACAGACCGTTGCGCTTTTGCGCAACGGCGCGCATTTCATGCGCCCGCCGCCCCCCAGGCTCCGGGCGAACATAACATCTCACTGATTTATGAATAATCCGGGCTAGAAAAAGGAGGTGCGCTGTAAAAGATGGCACCTCCTCATTTTTCCCCTCAAGTACAATACAGGTCAGCCTCTTATCGAGCCACCCGATCATTACTCATTCTTTGTCTCAACTTTCTCCTTAAAAAGTTCACCGATACCTGCGATGCTGCCAAGGATGCTTGAGGATTCGTAAGGCAGAAATATTTTCGTGGCCTGTCCATCAGCGATTTTCTGCAAAGCCTCCAGATACTTGATAGCTATCAGGTCATTGGTCGGCTTCCCTTGATGTATTGCACCGAAAACCGTCTCTATCGCTTCTGCCTCTCCCTTGGCCACGGTCAGTTTCTGATACTTGTCAGCATCGGCTACTTTCTTGATCGCCTCCGCCTGGCCTTCCGCTTTCAGAATCGCCGACTGCTTGTGGCCCTCGGCCTCGAGGATTATCGCACGGCGCTCGCGCTCGGCTTTCATCTGGCGGTGCATCGCTTCCGTAACGTCGTCTGGGGGATCTATCCTCTGAAGCTCGACCCGGGTAACCTTGCTGCCCCATTTGTCAGTGGCATCGTCAAGGATTTCCCGCAGTTTCGTGTTTATCAGCTCTCTCGAGGTAAGCGATTCGTCCAGAGCCAGATCACCGATCAGGTTTCTCAGGTTAGTCTGGGCCAGCTTGGTCACCGCGGTGTAGTAGTCGGCCACATTGTAAACTACCTGCATCGGGTCAGTAATCTCGTAATAAATCACTGCATCGACTTGCACCACAACGTTGTCTTTGGTAATCACTCCTTGCGGCGGAACATCGACCACCTGTTCGCGCATATCAACTTTGATCATTTTCTCCATGAAGGGAACGATTAGCGTAAGTCCGCTGTCCGCGGTGCGCTGATATTTGCCCAGGCGCTCGATCAGGCCTTTTTCCCAGGGCCTGACAATTTTTACACCGGTCATCGCAACCACGAAAACTACAACTGCTACAATAATAAATAAAGTGATGGGTCCTTCCATTTTATTGTTCCTCCTCAACTCTGGCTACTACAACGTGGGTACCCACAATTCCGACAACTTCGACTTTTTCGTTTTCCGCCAAATTTTCGCCTGTTTCCGACCGGGCTCTCCACTGTTCTTTTCCAATTCTGACTCTGCCTGAATCTTTGATATTGTCGATCTCTACCAGAACCACGCCTTGCTTGCCAATCGTTCGGTCCGCTCCGACTCCTGAGGGCTGTTCCTCTGTAACTGCCTGGGCGAATCTTCTCGAAACAACTACCAGGACACCTGCGACAACCACAAATATTCCCCACTGCCAGGGCGCTCCGAGACCGAAAATTGCCGCCACGCCTGCCAGCAAAGCCCCGATCCCGAACCAGAATATGAAAAATCCGCCGGTAAATATCTCGCCGATAATAAACACTGCAGCAAGCGCCATCCAGAGCCACCAGTAATTAGCCATAAATTCACCTCCTCTTCAATGGTGAAATGGAAGTATCTCGAGTGCGGGTCATTCAACCTGGTAACAAAAACAATACTGTGTCAAACGTCTCAAAACTAAGAAAAATCTATCAGAATCTGAATTGTGCGTCAAGAAATCAATATGTAAAAAGCGGGCGTTTGTTTCAAAGGAGGTTTTTAGACAATCTCATGAGCGATTTTAAGGCTTATAAATTCTTCCCTCTTTCAATGCCTGCCCGAATGCTTTCTCATCCCACTTCAGTTCCAGATCCTTATTCAATGGGATACCGTTGATTTCGCCGTTATCATCCACGTAGCCCAGCATCTCGCCCCAGGCCCGGGTGAGCTGCACACACCACTTGTTGCGGAAATACTCCGGGTGCAGCCGGTTCCAGTAGCCGGTGAAAAAGCTCCCGTCGTAGATCACGTAGCGCAGGGTTCCGGAGTTTTTCCGCATGAACATCTCGATCGAGTAGACTCCGTCGCCTGCTTTCGCATCCCCGTGGGTGCCGTCATCGTACATTTGCACGGGGATATTCGCATAGCAGCCCTTTGCCTCCTTGATCGCCCACCTGTACCGGGGCGCGTAGCTGAAATTGCCCCGGATGGCCAGGGGCGGCTCGAATTCAGGCAGGGTGCCGGAGTCGAAACTGATAAGGACCCGGATCATGTTATCCAGAAACGTGTTTGCCGGGAGCTCGCTTGCGGGCTTGTCCGCAGGGTGGGCCGCCCTGCGGATCTCGTAGCGGTGGGGCACTGGTTTGTTAACTCTGTGCTGTGCAGCATACGCTTGCCGCTCCACTCGGTCCAGGGAGTCTGTATTCACCCCGCTTTTGAACGGGGTGAAATCCCGCGGGCTGCCCACCCCTTCCAGCAGGACCCTGCGCCACTTGGTGTAGAACGCAGCCTGCCTGATCTCGGTCTGCTCGAACACCTGGTAGGCCTGGATCATCTGCGGGGTGTGGGCATAGCGCGAGAGGTTGATCCCTTGATCCAGTTCGCCCATGCTGACAACATCGATCTCCCTGCCGTCGATAGCTATCCTGTACCACCCCTGCTCCAGCCCTTTCAGCGCGATAATATCGCGGTCCCAGGCATCGGGGTAATCCATCACGGTTTTCATCAGCCTGCCGGTGGAGGGATAGACCGGCAGGGGCAGGCGCTGTGCGGCACGGGTGAAAGAAACCTCGTCAGGGCCTGACTTGAGCTGCGTTACTCTGCAGTCGGTCTGTGAAAGAATTTCACCGCTTGCGGCATCGATCACGGTTTCGGCTACCAGAGAGGATGCGCCCATCGCCTCCAGGATCGAAAGCCCCATCTGAAGCTGGCCGTCCACGTTGGGATGCACGCTTTCAGCAGTGTACATGAAATTGCCGTCGTATTCGTCCAGCTTCTCTGCGGTCAGGGTCGAGGAATAGTTGAGATCGTAGAATTTCAGCCCCTCACCGGCAGCGAACCTGCCCAGCTCGTAGCTGAAACGCCGAAGAGTTTCCGGGTAGAGCAATGAGCGCATGCGCTCGAAGTTTTCCACTTTGCCCCTGGTGATATGCGGCACGCAACGAAGCTCGTACAGGGTCGGGGAGATCAGCATCAGCTCCGGGTTGGAATGCTCCCGCAGCAGCTCTATCTCGTCTTTGAGCCCTTTCAGGTAGACCTGAAGCAGCTCCGGGTCGAAAGGCCGGTAACCCCCGTCGTTCATGCCCAGCATGATAGTGGCTTTGGTGGGTTTGCAGAGCTGGATGTCGCGGCGTAGGCGGTCGACATTCTTTGCCTGGTCGCCTCCCCAGCCGAGATTGAAAAACTCGACATTCCAGGCGGGATAGCGGGTCAGCACGTAATTTTCGATCAGCCGCGGATAAACGCCGTAGTCTGTGATACTGTTACCCCAGATCAGCACCACGTCACTGTCCTGGATGAAAAAGTCAGGCCTGGCCAGAGAAGAGGAAATCGAAACCAGCAGAAAGAACCGAACGCGGTGAAACAAAACTCTGAAACGCATAACCGTCTCCCGGTAAGCATGAATGAGAGTGGAAAGCGTAATATGTGTTCCGAAAATTTACACAGAACTGCTAACCCAGAGACAGCCCCGCTATTTCCCTCCCAGCGGCAGGACAAAACCGCCTCAGGCTGTCTGGGCGCCGGAGGTGCGCTTGTCTCGGTCCAGCTCCAGCATTTCCCTGCAGGAGGCCATCACCATGTCCACTGTCACACCCTGCATGCAGTTGAAATGGCCCAGAGGACAGCGCTGCGGCCCATGATCCGAGCATGGCCTGCACTCGAGCCCCTTGACCTCGACTACACGGCAGAAATCACTTAGCGGTGCAAAACCGAGCTCGGGTGTGGTTGAGCCGAATATAGCCACGGTTGGGACATCGAATGCCCAGGCGATATGCATGGGGGCGCTGTCTCCGGTCACCAGCAGGTCGGCCTTGCGTACCAGAGCGCTTAGCTCGCGAAGGTCAGTCAGCCCCACGAGATCGAGAAGCCGGGATTTACAGGCTGCGAGCACACAATCCGCCTGTTCGCGGTCGAGCGGGCTGCCGACCAGGATCACTCGCGCCTGGTACCTCTGTACCAGGAGGTTGATCAGTTGTGAGAAGCGCTCAGCGATCCATCTCTTGGTACCCCACACCGAGCCGGGCGAAACGACCACCAGGGGCCCGGAGCCCCTCGGCAGCCCTGCCCCGAGCTGACCAAACACGTGGCTGGCCTCCTCTCCAGTGACAGGCAGCACGGGGCGAGTTGAGACTTTCGCCGGATTGACACCGAAAGGTGTGAGCAGACTCAGGTTCCGTACTGTTTCATGAAATTCGAGTTTGCGGGGAACTCTTACGCTGTAAAGTGAAGACCAGGCACTCTGTTCGAAACCCACCCTGACCGGTATCCCGGCCATTTTGAGTAAAAGGGCGCTGCGCGCACTTCGGTGCGCCGAGATAACAAGGTCGAATTGCTCTCTTCTTATTCTCAGGGCCGTTTGCAACATCCCGAACGGCCCGCGCTGGCCGCCGTGCTTGTCATAAACGATCAGCTGGTCAAGGTAGGAGAGGCCTGCAAGAAGGCGCGCCCCGGCAGGGGTGGTGCAAACGGCCAGATATGCCCCAGGAAAGCGTTCATACACTGCACGGATCAAAGGCGTGGTGAGCACGATATCCCCGGGAAACGCGCTGTTGAAGATCAGAATCCTGTTATAGAAGTCCTGCACCTGCACCCTCCCGATTAGCGGTAAACCAGGCTCATTTAGGTGTCATCACTGCCACAGGCAGGATCATCTCCTCCGGTGAAATGCCGCCGTGAAGGAAACTGCCGTAATAGCGGCTCTGATACTCGCGCAGCTTGGTGGGGTAGACGAAATATGTATCCTCTATGGCAAACAGGTAGTTTACGTTCATACCCAGGTAAGGCAGCTTGACCTTTGCGGGGTCGTGCACCAGGAAAGCCGCCTGCTGTTCCTCGCTGTTGATATTGTCCCCGAACTTGTAGCGCAGATTGGTAGAGGCATCCCGTTTGGCGTAAACGATCACCGGCCGGGTGCAGTGTACACTCCCGTGATCACTGGTGAGCACCACCGGGACCCCCTGCCGCGCAGCTTCCTGGAGCACGCCGTAGAGGCTGGAATGACGGAACCAGCTCAAAACCAGGTCGCGGTAGGCCTGTTCATTGGGAGCGATTTCGAGCAGGATCTCGGATTCGCTCCTGCCGTGGGTGAGGATATCGATAAAATTCACCACAATAGCGGTCAAACCCCGCTGCAACAACGACGGGATTTTTTTGACCAGCCGCTGACCTTCCTCCTTGGTAAACACTTTCTCATAGCGCAGTGGAAAGCTTTTGTCCACTTTCAGCCGTTCCAGGTTGGCTTCGAGAAGTTCTTTTTCATAGAGGTTGAGACTTCCCTCATCATCCGAACCAACCTGCCAGTAATGGGGGAAACGCTCGATAATCTCGGCGGGAAATAGCCCGCTGAAAATAGCGTTTCTTGCGTAAGGAGTGGCTGTGGGCAGGATCGAAAAGTAGGTTTTTCTTTCGATATCGTAGAACTCCTCAATCAGCGGGGAAAGCTGAAACCACTGGTCCATCCGCATGCAGTCGACAATGATAAAAAGAACCGAATCAAACTTACGGATCACCGGCAGGAGAAACTCTCGGATCACGTCCACGCTCAACAGGGGCCGCTCTCCTTTCAGGGCAGAAATCCAGTTGAAATATTCTTTCATTACATGGCGGGAAAAATCCCGCCGCCACTGGCGTTTCAGCCCCCGGAGCAGGCTGGCCAGGTCCTCCTCGCCGGTTTCGTCAAGGCGGCCCTCCCACATGATAAGCTCGGTGTAAGTCTCAGCCCAATCTTTCCAGGCAAATAATTCGCTCCTTTCTTCTTCCAATTCATGGAAACGAGAAACAAATTCCTGGGCAGTTCGCTGGTGCCTGATTTCCGAGCCTTCCAGCAAACGTTTGCATACAGAGAGAACCTGATTCGGGTTAACCGGTTTAACGATGTAATCGTCTACCCGCTGGCCGATAGCCTGGTTCATCAGGTCCTCTTCCTCGCTCTTGGTCACCATCACCACAGGCACATTCGGGGCCACATCCCTCAACTCTCCCACTGTCTCGATACCCCTCTTGCCGGGCATCTGCTCATCGAGCAGGATCAGGTCCACAGTGCTGGATTTCAGCATCTCCACCGCGTCATCCCCATTGGTAGCAGTTTCCACCTGATAGCCTTTTTGCTCCAGGAAAAGTATCTGGCTTTTAAGAAGTTCGATCTCGTCATCCACCCAGAGTATCTTTTTTGATAATTTGTTTGACATAGGATTCAACCTTTATCTAAATTTTCTTATTGGAAAGTTCCCTCTTTAGTTCTACCTGAGATAATGTAACCCGAAATCGCGACTTTGGGAAACTGTATTTTTAACTTTCCGGCACTTGTTTATCTTATTTCATTGTTAGAAATTATCCCTTGCGGTGTCAATGGACAGAGCGGCTGAAAACGGGAAAAACTCCGCCCGGCAGTTACAGGTAGACGACCCCTCGATTCTGGTCATTCGATTCAGTTCGATCGGGGATATCCTGCTTACCACACCGGTTTTGAGAGCCCTCAGGCAAAAGTGGCCCAGGGGGAGGATAAGCTTTCTCACCAAAGAACGCTTTGCTCCCCTTCTGCAAGGCAACCCCCACGTAGATGAGCTGCTCACCCTGAAAGAGGGCGCGGGCGTGCTTGAGCTTTACAGGCTCGGCCGCAGCCTGGCCCGCCGCAGGTGGCATATCCTGGCAGACCTTCACTCGAGCACCCGCAGCAGCCTGATCCGGAGAATCATGCCGGCTGATTTCACGGCTACCTGTGCCAAATCGCTGCTTAAAAGGTCGCTGCTGATTTATACCAGGCTCGACCTTTACGGCCCTGAGCCGCCATCGGTTCCGGAGCGCTACGCAGCCTGCATGGCTCCTTACGGGATCTGTCTTGATCAGGGCCCCTGCGAGCTTTATCTCGACCATAACGATAGAAGCCTGGCAGAAAAACAGATCGTTGCGCGCTGGCCGGATTCGCCAAATTTTCTGGCTCTTGCGCCCGGCGCCGCCTGGCCCACCAAGCGCTGGCCTGCGGAACGTTTCGCCCAGGCTGCTGCCGAGCTTGCCAGCCGACATGAGTTGAAAGTGATCCTGCTGGGAAGCGAAAAGGACCTCGATCTATGCGAACAGGTAGGAACATATTTTGATCAAAAAACCTGCCTGAACCTTGCGGGCAGGCTTCCCCTTCGAGGCTCGGCTGCAGCGGTAGAAAAATCCAAGATTCTATTAACCAATGACACCGGCCTGATGCATATCGCCACAGCAGTGGGCACGCCGGTGGTTCCCATATTCGGCTGTACCACGCGGCATCTGGGGTATTTCCCCTACCGGGCTGCAAAGGCAAAGGTTATTGAGACTAACCTCTACTGCCGGCCCTGCACGCATAACGGAAGAAAACGCTGTCCGCTGGGTCATTTCAGGTGTATGAGGGATATCGGGGCAGAGAGAGTGTTGGAGGCTGCGGAGGGGTTGTTGAACGAATAAAGGAAGGTCACAGACAAAATTAGGCGAATACAAGATTCGCCCCTACAAAAAAAACATTCGCCGAAAATGAACCCTCCCGCTAAGATCTAGCGAAAAATCAGCTTCTCGATCGCCTCCATGCCCACACCTTTTTGTATCAGCGGCTGGATGAATCTCTTGTGCGTGGGATCGATATAGGCCTTGACTATCCGGCAGCCGCGGCCTGGAACCAGAGTACTGGTTGGCGGTGAGGCCGGCAGAAATACGGTGTCGCCTTTGATTGCGTGAACTTTCTCTCCTCCCTCACCGGAAACGGTCACCTCGCCTTCCACCACGGTCAGAACCACAAATGTTTTCCCGCCAGTATCGACCCGGTAGGTGCTCTCCAGGTTCAGGATTTCCACACTGAAATAGCGGCAGCTTGCCATGTGGCTGATCCTGCTGCCAGCCTCGAAATAGGAAATTCCCTCGATTTTGTCCGGGCTTCTGTTGTTGAAATCGATCACGTCCAAGCCTTTGTCGATATGAAGGGGGCGTGGTTTGCCGTCCGGGCCCACACGTCCCCAGTCGTTGAGGCGATAGGTCATGTCCGAGTTCTGCTCGATTTCGAGGATGATTGTACCCTGGCAGATCGCGTGCACCACGCCGGTGGGCATGAAAATGAAATCACCGGTTTGCACCGGAAAACGGCGGATTATTTTTTCAACACCCGCGCTTGTTTCGAGCCCTTTACGGAAAGCCTCCGACGTTGTACCAGGCGCCAGGCCCCGGATAATCGAGGCTCCCGGTTCGGCATACACCACGTACCAGCATTCGGTCTTGCCGTATTCGCCGTCGTGTTTCATGGCGTAGGAGTCCGGCGGGTGGACCTGAAGGGAGAGAAGCTGGTTCGAGTCGATAAATTTTGTCAGCAACGGGAAATCCTCACCCGGAGTGGGAATCCTGCCAATAAGTTCTTTCGGGTGATTCCTGTAAAGCTCGCCGAATTTCGTTCCGGCCAGAGGCCCGTTGATCACGTGGGTGATATCGTTGCGATATACGGAAAGCTCCCAGCTCTCCCCGATCAATTCACCGGGCGGGAGCTTTTTGTTCAGCACTTTTTCCATCAGGCGTCCACCCCAGATTTTGTCCTTGAATATCGGGGCGAGAAGCATCGGGTAAAGCGAGCTGTCACTCATTTACTCTCCAGCTCCTTCAATGATTTTTCTTTATTTTCGTTCTTTTCCATTGTCGAACCGGCCAAGCTCTGAACAGCATCGAGAAGTTCAGCGCAACCCTCTCCTGTGCGGGCCGAGGTAACAATCACCTGGTCTTCGGCTACTGACCCGCCGAGTGCGGCGAACAGGTTGTCACACCTTTTCCTGCGCTCGCTTCGGCTGAACTTGTCCGCCTTGGTCAGGGCGAGCAGAAGGGGAATTTTTCTTTGGGCCAGGTAGAGAAGCATCTGATGGTCGAGGTCGGAAATTTCGCGGCGGATGTCCAGAAGAAAGACCACGCCGCGCAAACCCCGGCTGCTTTCCAGATAACGATCGACAGTTCGCCTCCAGAGTTCTTTCACTTTCAGCGGCAGTTTCGCATAACCATAGCCCGGAAGATCTACCAGGTAAAAATCACTGTTGATCTTGATAAAATGAATTTTGCGGGTTTTTCCAGGAGTTGAACTGATCGGCGCCAGTTTCTTTCGGCCGAGCAAGCGGTTGATCAGGGATGATTTTCCGACATTGCTCCGGCCGGTAAATGCCACCTGCGGGAGATCGTCGGGAAACTTTTCCGCGGGATTTCCATAGGTACCTGCCGGTTGGATCGAAAGTATTTTCATAAGATCAAGGTTTTTGTCATATTTGTGAACCGGCGGGTAACACTTTCTTCACGCACCAGCATATCAGTGCCGATATGACTGCACGCCGGGGGATTCTCCGTTTCTGGCGGTGATAAAACCCTCCGGCACAGCTTTTGCCTGTACAGGTCCAGCCAGGGCGATTTTCAGCACTTCATCAATCGACTCGACAAAACTGACCACGATCCCTTCCTTGACTTCCCTGGGAAGATCGTCCAGATCTTTCTTGTTCTGCAAGGGCCAGATCACCCTCTTAACCCCGGCGCGCAGGGCAGCGACTGTTTTTTCGTTCAGCCCGCCGACAGGCAGTACTCTTCCGCGCAGGGTTATCTCGCCGGTCATCGCTACGTCCCGTCTCACCGGGATACCGGTCATCGCACTGACCACTGCGGTTGCGATCGCCACTCCGGCCGAGGGGCCGTCCTTGGGGGTGGCTCCCTCGGGCACGTGAACGTGAAGGTCGATTTTTTGGTAGAAATCGGGTTTGAGTCCAAACTCCGCGTACCTTGACCGCACGTATGTCAAAGCCGCTTCAGCAGACTCTTTCATCACCTCGCCCAACTTGCCGGTTAACATCAGCTTGCCCTTACCGGCCACTGGGGCGACCTCGATATGAAGGACTGACCCTCCGGCGCCGGTCCAGGCCAAGCCGTTGGCAAGACCTACCCGGTCGATGGTTTCAAGCTCGGTGTCTACGAACCTGGGCACTCCCAGATATTTTTTCAATCCACCCGACGTAACCCGTATCGGCAGCTTCACCTTTTTACGGGAGGCTATCCTGCGCGCGATCTTACGGCAGATTGCACCCAGCTCGCGCTCGAGGTTTCTGACTCCTGCCTCGCGAGTATAATTTTCAATAATCATGTTCAGCGCCTGTTCTGCTATCTCCAGCTGCTCCAGCTTAAGCCCGTGGGCTTTGACCTGTTTGGGGAGAAGGAATTTTCTGGCGATCTCAAGTTTTTCGTTGTGAAGGTAACCAGGCAGGGTAATGACTTCCATCCGGTCCTTTAGCGGTTCCGGGATATTCTGGGCATAGTTTGCAGTGGTGATAAACATTGCCTTGGAAAGGTCGTAGTCTACCTCCAGGTAATGATCCACGAACTGGCTGTTCTGCTCCGGATCGAGCACCTCGAGCAGCGCCGAGCTCGGGTCTCCCCGGAAATCGCTGGACATCTTGTCGATCTCATCGATCAGGATCACCGGGTTAATTACGCCGGCGCGTTTCATCGCCTGAATGATCTTGCCCGGCATGGCCCCGATATATGTGCGGCGGTGCCCCCGGATTTCTGCCTCATCCCGGACTCCACCCACTGAAAGGCGGACGAGCTTGCGGTCCAGGGCGCGGGCCACCGATTTTCCGAGCGAGGTCTTGCCGACTCCCGGAGGCCCGACAAAGCAGAGAATCGGCCCCTTGA
>JAUVUV010000288.1 GCA_030604975.1 Candidatus Glassiibacteriota bacterium
ATGCAGAGTCTGGCGTATTATTTTTATTGTCGATTCTGACATAAACAGTTCATAGAGTGAGTAAATCTGGAATTGCCAAAAAAGGCGATATTATTGTCAGTAGCGTAATTGCAAGTACTATACCAGCAGAGAAATTTTCCCTTTACGAGGACCTCACCGTGGGCGAAAACCTCCAGTTTTTCGGCGGAGTTTACGGCTTGAAAGATGCAGAAATAGCCAGGCGGAAGAAAGAACTTTTCCGCCTGCTGTCTCTCGAAGAGGTTGAACGCCAGAAAACGGCCGAACTTCCTTTGGGCTGGAAACAGCGCGTGGCGCTTGCCAGTGCTGTAATTCACCAGCCGAAAATAGTATTTCTCGATGAGCCCACCGGCGGTATCGACCCGATCAGCCTGGCGTCTTTTCGTTTCAAGAAGCAGATCGATTGACTGTCAAATTTCTTCCTGGCGGAATTCCACAACGGGTGCTTTTCTTGCATTTTCCCGGGCTTTTTGTTAATGTAAACATGCATATTTTATACGTTTTAATCCGCACAACAGAGAAATTCGGAGTGATGTTAAATGGAAATCGGCCGCGAAATCATCGAAAAAATTTTCAGGGAGACCGAAATCTCCATTCGCATCGGCAGCAAGCTTTTTCCCAATGAAGAGACGATTTTGAATTATCTCGTGCTGGCCCCGAGTAAAGAGAACAAATCGCAGACAATCCGCTGGGACGGCTCGGTGCGTGTTTCTCCTCGCCTGACTATCGCCGCGGATGAGTATGCTTCGATAAATATCAAAGAATTTTACGACGAGGATGAGAAAATACCTGCCTATCTGAATGACCTTGCCGTGGTTTTTCGCAGTGCCTATCTCCATCTCGACAAGGGAGTTGAACGCCAGCATATTCCGCAGGGGCTCGACGAAGCGATACAGCTTGTGAGTAACATTTTCGATCGAATTACCAGCCACCGTTCGAGATCGCAGGGCTTTGAAAACAACGCGCTGATTATCGCTCCCAATGAATATGTCTGGCCGGTTTCGGTAATCAAATACGTCTCGGAAGTTGTCGGCAAGGATTTCCGCAGTTTTCGCCGTTTCAGTCCCTGACAGCTTTCGAGGCTGACCGGCTGATAGGCTAATTCCGCTATTTCAATTAAAAATCCTTTAGGCTACTGGGCGAACAGGCCGGGCAAGGCCGGCTGTTTTTTCGCTGGGAGTGCTATCAGTGACAGACTGGCCGATGTTTCACCGCGATCCTTCCCGTTCGGGTTTCACTCCGGATGATCTGGAAGGTCCTTTGCGCCTTCGCTGGGTTCTTCGGACCAGTGGACGGGTGTTTTTTGCCAGTCCTACTCTTTACCGGAACCGCTGTTACTGCGGCTCACGGGATGGCTATCTCTACGCAGTCGAGGCTGGTACAGGCTCTTTCCTCTGGCGCTTCCGTACAGGGGATGAAGGCAACCTTTCCAATTCCGTAGGGGATGAAATAATTTTCGCGGGCTCGAACCGGGATGGCTGCCTCTGGGCGATCTCCACAGAGAAAGGTGAGCAGATCTGGGCCTATCAGACTCTGGGACCTGTATTCGCCACGCCGCTGGAAGTGGAGGACCTGGTATTGATCGGCTCCTCTGATTGCAACTTCTATGCTCTTGACCGAAAAACCGGTAGGTTAGTCTGGCAATATAAATGTGGTGGCGAGCTGCGTTATGCAAGCTGCCTGGCCGGCAGCACGGTTTACACCGGTTCAGCAGACGGCAATCTTTATGCAATCAATGTCGAAAATGGTAAACTGGTCTGGATATTCAAAACAAAGGGGAGGATTCATTGCACGCCTGCATGCAACGGCAGCATGGTTTTCGTAGGTTCTGATGACCACCACATATACGCTGTCGATGCGCTGACCGGCGATAAAATCTGGCAGTTTCGCACCGAAAACGCAGTTCGCTCAACTTGCGCTCTGGCCGGAGGTAAAGTAATTTTGACCTCTCTGGATGGACGCTGTTATGCCCTGGATGAGGAAAAGGGCCATCTGATCTGGAATTACCGAACCAACGATTCTGTGTATTCCTCTCCCGCTCTGGCAGGTAAAACCGTGATTTTCGGCTCCAGGGACGGTTACCTTTACGGACTGGAGCTCGATTCGGGAAGATTGAAGTGGCGCAACAACCTGGAAGGCGCAATTATCTCCAGCCCTGCAGTTGCCGCAGGCATGCTTTTTATCGGTTCGGAGAACGGCTGTTTATACGCATTCAATGGGGTGGGGAACGGAGGAAAAAAAGTCAAGAGAAAGTAGATTATCTTTGATCTTCCCATACGATAGCAGGGCCGAATATTTCTATTCGCCAGGCCCAGTGAGTATATATATATTTACCCATTAGTGTCCGGTAAAAATGGTTTATGAATTAAGAGTTTGTTTTAATTCAGGCATTTGCAGAGAGGTAATGCAAAAGAGATTGATGGAAGGAATATGTTTATATTCCTAAGAATGGTGTTGAAATTTAATCGATTTTCTTTTGTAGAAAAACGAAACAATGTCCGGGTTGAATTGAAACTGTTTAAGAAACGATCACTTGCGTAGGGGCACGGCGCGCCGTGCCCCTACGGCGTCCAGGGTTAAAGACCTACTTATCGATTTATCAACACGCCTCTAGCATTACCCTTAGTATTTCAGTATTTTCCCCCAGCGGCCGCAGGCCGCACCCGGGGCCGCCTGTTCGAGGTGAGGCAAGAGGAGCGTGTGTAGAGCTTGCAATTTCCATGATAGCAAGGAAATAGCCACACAGGCCGGCATGCCATTGCGCGTTCTTTCGCGCAGGCGAGCAACACTGGAGCGTGTTTTCCCCTGGTCAGACAACGCAGGTTATTAAAAGTCTCCAACTATGGCGAGTTGCGGCCCCGAGACGCTTTTTGCCTACTTTTGTGCATGAACAAAAGTAGGAATCAAAAGCAGGGGCTGTTGTCTGCAGCAGCCCTCTGGGTAAGAATGCCATCGTATCCTGAACAAAAACAGGCTGAGGATGATTGACATAAGAAACATTAGCCAGCTTTCTTTGTTTTTTTACCAGAAACACTGACCAGGATTATTGAGTTTAAGGCCGAATGGTAGCCTTGCAGCCGACTTGATTTATAAGAGAACCAAACCTATTATAATTTAGTTCTTTTTGACAGCTAATTGCCAAACGGTTTTCTTGATGGAGGAACTGTTCAGATGGACAAGGCCGCAGCGATCCGCAAGCCTGCTGTGGCCGGCACATTTTACCCTGCCGACTCCAGGAGGCTCAAAGAAGAGATCGAATTATACCTTGAACGGGTTACGGTAGACAGGTCTGACAAAGATATCGTGGCACTGATTGCGCCTCATGCAGGGTATATGTACTCCGGCCCGGTGGCTGCCTATGCTTACCGCCAGGTGCAGGGCAAGCACTACGAGACTGTCGTGGTTATCAGCCCGGCGCACCGGGAATATTTCGATTTCAGCAGCGTTTTCTCCGGCCAGGGCTATGAAACGCCGCTCGGTTTAGTGCCCGTGGACGAGGAGAGTGTTTCCGCGCTGGACAAGCACCCGGAAAGCTCGGTGTGTGCCAGCGGAGAGGGGCATGTCTTCAGTGCAGAGCATGCGCTTGAGGTACAACTGCCGTTTCTTCAGGTGGTATCGGGCTCGTTCAGGCTCGTGCCAGTGGTGATGGGAAGCCAGAGCCGGGACTGCTGCCTGGCCCTCGGGAAGGCTCTGGCGGAGGTGTTTGCCGGTAAGAATGCACTGATTGTGGCTTCCAGCGACCTGAGCCATTTCCACAGCCAAGAGAAGGCCCAATCGTTGGATATGGGCGTAGTGGAGAGGATCGACGGTTTTGATCCTGACGGGCTGCTGAGTGATATCGCCAGGCACAAGTCCGAGGCCTGTGGCGCAGGCCCGATAGCTGCGGCCATGTACGCCGCCCGGGACCTGGGAGCGACCGCTGCAGAAAATATCCACTATGCCACCAGCGGCGAAACCTCCGGCGATTTCAGCCAGGTGGTCGGCTATACGGCAGGGATTTTTTACAAGTAAGTTCCAATGGGTAATCAGTGCGAGGGGTATTCAGATTATGCGCCGACGGAAGTTTATCACTCGGGGAATGCTGTTCCTGGCAGCCGGTGCATGCAGGGGCAGGGCAGCGCCCGGGTTGGATAAAGAAAACGGGG
>JAUVUV010000434.1 GCA_030604975.1 Candidatus Glassiibacteriota bacterium
ACGGCATTGCCATAAACTGGAGCAGAGCATTTTCTGGAAATACATAGCGGTCAAGAAACGCGGCCACCTGGGGCCGGATCATGGCGGAGACTATTTTCAATCCTCCGCTGAAATGGGGCGAAATCGGCTCTACCCCCAGACGTCTGAAACGGGGGATCGAAGTGAAATTGCCGGAAAAACTGCTGATAATACGCACCCTTTTTTCGAGCATTGCAGCCAAAAGGATATTCTTTTCATCATCCCGGTAGAGAAGATATGCTCCACCGGCCTCCTCGGGCCTCAACTGGTCGACAATCTCCGCCTTGGAAGCTTTGGCTATGATATATTTCAGATCCGGATACTCCTGCTTGAATTCCCGAACCATTTCGTCATCCTCGCTGACCAGGAAGACCTCCTGCCGCTTGATCAAACCCTGGATTATCTTGTTGATCAGCTCCCGGTCGTCACCGAAAATCAGGAAATGCCCCTCTGCCTTCTCCAGCGCCTTTTTCATCTCGCCAACCACTCTCAAATTATAGACTCGTTCGACAACCACCCTGGCATAGACATGGGCAGTCAGCACAATGAATCGCACAATCAGGAAAGCTCCCACGAGAATGGTTATTACGCGGATAATCGCTCCTCCGGTAAACCCCTCATCCGTATAGCCGATTGTGGCGAAAGTGATCCAGATAAAATAGAAGCATTCCACCAGGGTACGCGGTGTGCCCTGTAACCGCCCCAGAAAGTAGTAACCCAACCCGAATATGGTGATCATGATACTTATGCTGAGGAGAAAGACGATAAAGACCCTGCTGGTCTCCTTAAGCTGCGCTCTCTCATGCCAGATCAAATCGCGCATGTAATCACGCACTTTATCTCCTTTGGTAGCCGTTTTGGGGTTCCTTTCTTAAAGAAATCACGTGTTATCAAAGATATTTTCTAATAAGGAATTTTTAAATCTTGATTTTAAGGATTAAGGTTCTTTTCTATTTCAGCGTATCGAAAAAGGCCTGTAAATTCACATTGCCGCCACTCAAGATCACTCCGACACGAATGTCTTTGCCTGAGGGAAGCCTGCCCTCGAGTACCGGCACCAGAGAGACCGCTCCAGAGGGTTCCACCACGATCTTCATCCGCTCCCAGAGAAAACGCATAGCACGAATAATCTCATTTTCTTCTGCCAGAATAATATTATCGACACGCTCTGTAATAATCTCAAACGTTTTATCGCCGAGAGAGGTTCGCAAACCATCGGCGATTGTCTGCGGGTCTGTCTGTGGTATCAGCTCGCCGCTGTGAAAAGAGCGATAGGCGTCATCCGCCCCGGCCGGCTCGACTCCCCAGACCTTTATTTCCGGATAAAGGCCCTTTGCCGCTGTGGAGGTTCCACTCAGCAGTCCCCCACCTCCCACCGGGGCCAGCAACAGATCCAGCGGGCCGGTTTCTTCGAGAAGTTCCATTGCGGCGGTTCCTGCACCCGCTATTACCCGCTCGTCATTGTACGGATGAATCAGGGTAAGGCTCTCAGAGGCGATCAGCGATCCAGCCGTCTCTTCACGGGAGGCGAGACTGTTCTCGCAGAGTACCACCTCAGCGCCATAGCCTTTGACCGCTTCGATCTTGACCGGGGAACTTCCCCGCGGCATGACTATCTTTGCCCGCACTCCGGAAACAGCCGCTGCCAGAGCCAGAGCCTGGGCATGGTTCCCGCTGCTGTGGGTCACCACACCGGCAGACCGCTCCCGATCGTTTAGTGTACTTAAAGCATTGAAAGCCCCGCGGAACTTGAACGATCCGGCACGCTGAAAATTTTCACATTTAAGAAAAATTCTTGCTCCGCACTGTCTGTCCAGAGTACGGGAGGTCATAACCGGGGTTCTGTTGGCCACCTCTTTGATAACGCGTTTCGCTTTTTGAACATCTTCCAGTTGGATCAATAGCTGTCTCCATCCGATTATGCTGGCAACCAATATTTATCCCACTGACAGGCAGACGAGCAAATCCAAATTAAAACTGGTTAACAAGGATTGTATTCCTGCCCTTGGCAAGTTATCCCCTTTTTAATACACCATTTTACACTAACAGGGGGGAATTGTAAACTCTTTGGAAGGAATAAAGCCTTTTTGCTTGCCTCAGGGTGCAGCCTTACTTAACTTCAGACCATTTGGCAATAAATGATCAGGCACTGTCGGGCTAAAAGTCAGTGCAGAGCCGCACCTGGCGTTGTTTTTTCACAATTTGCTAGTAGGAGGTAGGAGTGGCCGAGAAGATATCTGCACAGTCTCAGGAGGATACCCTCGAATCCTACGGGTACAAGCAGGAGTTCAGACGGGTCCTGAAGCTGCGCCACCTGGTCGCCTATGGACTGGCCTATGTAACGCCCACTGCTCCTTTCCCGATGCTCGGGATAATCGCTATTGTTTCCATGGGCCATCTGGCGGCTGTTTATGTCGTGGCCTTCGTGGCCCTGTTTTTCACCGCAACCAGCTACGCCAAGATGGCGGCCAGGCATCCGATTGCAGGTACCGCCTACTCCTACACCCAGCAGGCGATACACCCGCATGTCGGCTTCGTAATCGGCTGGGCCCTGTTCATGAGCTACGTTCTGGTTCCCCTGCTTAGTGTAATCGCGGCCAGGGATCTCTGCGTGCAGATAGTCCCTTTTGTACCCTCCTGGATCTGGATCGTCGCTTTCGTGGTGTTCATGACCGCGATCAACTTTTTCGGAATCAAAGTCACCACCCGCGCCAATGCAATTATGACCATAGCGATGATACTGGCCGCTGTATTGTTTATTGTTTTAGCTATCATCGCGCTGGCCAGCGGTGTAGGTGAAGGTGTCATTTTATCCAGCAAGCCTTTCTATCACCCTGCAACATTTAATACTTCACTGATTCTGGCCGGTGCTTCGATCGGCATATTTTCATATATCGGATTTGACGGTGTCTCCACTTTGGCCGAG
>JAUVUV010000406.1 GCA_030604975.1 Candidatus Glassiibacteriota bacterium
CGTCAGGTGGACAAGCTACTCTCGGAAAAAGGCGTTTCTCTTCACACAAAAAAAGAGTTTCTGGTAAATTCTTTCGTGCTCAAAAAAGTCTTCAGACAACTGATGGAACGATACAATAGCCCGGCGATGACTATCAATGCCTGTATGAGAACGATCATGCCGCTGTCCAAAACCACGGCATGCATGCCGCTGAGCCTGATTAACGACGAGGGCCTCCTGGCATACTGCGAATCGGATTTCGCCGTGGTGCCGGCGTGTATGCTGCTGCGTTACATCTCCGGCAGGCCGGTTTTCTTCTGTAATCCCTGCATACCTTACAACGGTGTAACCACCATGGCCCACTGCACTGCGCCCAGGAAAATGGATGGACTGACACCTGAGCCCACCAAAATCTTGACACACTATGAGTCCGACTATGGCACAGCCCCCAAAGTCGAGATGAGGAAAGGCCAGGCGGTCACCGTGATCGCGCCAAATTTCAGGGCAACCAAGTGGACCGGTTTCAGAGGGAAAGTGCTTAAAAATACGAACCACCCTATCTGCCGCTCCCAAGTCAAAGTCTCGATCGACGGCGACTGGCGGGAACTGCGGGAAGACATGCAGGGTTTCCACTGGGCGGTCTGCTACGGCGACTACCTGCGCGAGCTGGGCTACGCTTTGAAAAGGGTCGGCATCCAGTGGCAGGATATCTCCACAGGGAAAAGCGCCTGGACTTGAGGCCTTTGGCAGCTATCGCGGGGCGGTTTTGTCTTGAAAATATATCCTCTTATTGATGGCACGAACAGCAAGAACATCCTAAAACAGGCCCCTTTTCTTTAGGCGTGTAATTCTGCGATATTATTGCCATCTCCCGAAATGCAGACGGAAAATACAGCAGCGGCGATGTAATCCAGTTGCTGATTGATATCCTCCATGGCAGTTGCCCCGATGCCACCCCGGGTCTTTCAGCATCGGATAGTTACTTTGACAATCCCTAAAATCAGGAGCAAAAGTTCATGCGTTGTAATGTTAAAAGTGCCTTGGGTTTAATCTGGCTGGTTATGTCTGTGCCTTTCCCGTTGCTCGGCGCTGAGCTTATACCTTCCCTGGAGCAAATCAAGCAGGACAGGCCGCGGGTATTCCTTCGCCCGGCAGATACGCCATATGCGATATCGCTTGAGCAGCTTAAGGCAATCCCGAAGGATGACGAGTTCAACGAGATGCTGGACGAACTGAAAAAGCAAAAACATGCGGCCTGCCAGGCCCTGGTATGGCTGCTGACAGGTGATAAAGCGGCGGCGGATACGGCGATTGCCATCATGCAGCGCTACAGGTATTCGGAAGGCGGCACGGACACATTCGATATATATGCAAATCTGTTTGAGTTCGGGCTTGCTTATGACTGGCTCTACAACTATGAGGGATTCACTTCGACAAAAAAAACAAATGTGCGATACTATGTTAAGCCGCTAGCCGAGCGTGGTCTGAATAATACTTACGACCACATTTTTCATAATTACATCTGGATGTCTGCCGGTGGGACTGTGATCTGGGCTTTGGCCACTGCAGGAGAGGATTCTCAGACCAGTACTCTGTTTGAACAAATCCGGCAGCGGTTCAATAACGGCCTTTTCCCGGCAATGGAATACCTGGACGGCCTTCCGAGCGAGCCGCTGGGCTACTGGTCGCTTTATGATTTCACTCCGGCTGCTCTGGCAGTACTGGGCGCTCAAAGTGCCTTCGAAACGAATCTGACCACCATGATCAAGATGGAGCAGGGCGACTGGCTTAACCGTCACTATGAGAATGTGATTCACAGCGTACTGCCGAACATGAGATACATTCCCTGGGGAGACCTTCAGGGCGGCCCGAACGGTGGAGTTACGCACGAGATGGCGGGAGTGATGGATGCAATGGCCTGGGTGCTGAAGTCCTCCTGTGGCGTCCATTTCAGTAGATGGCTCGCAGACAAGCGCGGATTGGGCAGGTTCTGGGGCGAAACTTCCTTATTCTACATGCTTTACACCAGAAATCTGGAGATCGAGCCAGCCGAACCACCCTTGAGCTATCTTGCCGGTGGCGGCACACAGGGCGGACATTTTATCGCGAGAAGCGGCTGGGATGACGGCGCTACAGTGGTTGCTTTCGGGTGCCAGGACCACTACGGAGACCATAACCACTATGATCAAGGCGGTTTCTGCATATACCGCAACGGTCTGCTGGCTGTCGATCCGCCGGTGTACAACCGTATTCGCGGGCCGCAGCAGCCGACCAATGTTCACAACACCCTGCTTATCGGCCCTGTCACCGATAATAAGCAGCGCCAATGCCGCGGACAGTGGTTCTTAACACTCGATGAGTTCAAGCGAAATCTTACAGGCGGAGCGAACCTGGAGACAGGTGATTTCCTGTTTTACAGGGAGGAAGGCGAATGGACTGCAGCGGCCGGACAGTTCGCCCAGGCTTATACGCCCGATAAAATCGAGAGCTGTGTGCGGCAGATTCTTTTCATCCGGCCAGCTACAGTGCTGGTGGTTGACCATCTGGTGGCTCCTGCAGGCAAGCAGCTTTCAGAAATACAGTGGCTCCTTAAGCTACCGGACTACCCGGAGATCGTTGAAAACTCGGCAATAGCTTCCAATGGTACAAGCTGGTTGCGCTGCACACCTGTGATGCCGCAGGCAGCCTCTCCGGCTGTCAGCGCTACGGACGTGGGAACCCATCGCGTGAGTTACACCTACAGTGGGGAAAACAGGCTCAGCCTGATTCACTTGCTCGAGATCGGCGATGGAGAAGTTACTGACCAGGTGGCCGATATCAGTGCCAACAGCACTGAGGAAGCTGTCGAGGTAACTCTGGGGGGGTGGACATTTTTCCTGGAAAGCCAGGCTCCGTTTGAAATTAATGCCCAACCCAGGATTCCGGGAGATGTTAACCTCGACGAAAGGCGGGATATTTTCGACCTGCTCAGCTTGCTAAAAGTACTGGGCGGTAGAGAAACCGATCCCGATCACCTGAAGCAGTCGGACATTAATGAGGACGGTAAGACAGATATTTTCGACCTGCTTGCATTGTTGAAGTTGCTGAGTGGGAATTGAATGTCCGTTGCTCAAAGCCGGCAAAGGGAAATAAATAAGGCCGCTCTTTTGGA
>JAUVUV010000531.1 GCA_030604975.1 Candidatus Glassiibacteriota bacterium
GCGACCTCAGGGTACCACACGCCGGTCTTCGGCGATTTCAGATACCAGATCTTGTGAATTTTTACCGGGAATCTCGAACGCGCGCCACCCGGGTTGTTTATCCAGCCGGCCTGAACCGAAATACCGCTCAGGCTCTCTTTTGCCGGCTCGACCAGCAGTTGGAAGGCGGCTGTGCCGCCGCGCGGGACATCCACGCTCACTGTGGATCTGGAAGCATCCCAGAGGTGGTTCTCGTACATGTAGTCGTAGTTCCCATCTCCTTCCAGGGTATAGATTGCAGGGTTTTCCTCCAGCAGGCGGCTGTTGACCGGATTAACCTTTTCATCCGCTCCGCAAGCCCAGACCCTGATCCGCCCCCCGAGGCTCGGCCTTTTTTCTCTGGCGAGCACCGGGAATTGGTGAGCCGGTGAAGCGATTCCCCTGGCGAACACCCATTCGCTTCTGCGCCCGTAACAGTCGACCGTGCGCACAGCAGCATGGACTGCAGCCTCGGTTAGGCCACTTAGAGGTACCGTATCCTGGAGGTTTTGCGAAATGCGCGGGAGGAGGTAGCGCGGCACAGGATTGGCGGAGCCGATATTCTGGCTGTCGAGTTGATCATGGGATGTCACCACCTCGTAATACGAGCCGTGATCATCGCCCTTCCCACCAGGCGTGATCAGTACTCTGGCTCCACCGGTGGATAGACCGGCAAGCTCGGGCGCGGCAGCGATTTCGACATCTTCCGGGGGATTCGGAACACCAGCAGGGGCATCCTCGACAGCCACCTCGAGATAAGGAGCAAACGAACCTGCCTCTCGGCTGTTGAACCTCTTTTTGATAAATGAGCCGTTTTCATGGCGAAGCTGTCCCTTGCCGTCATGGAGAACCAGGCCGAAAGATTCGCCGTTGATTATCGCTTCAGCTATCTCCAGCGGCACCTCGGCCGACTGCCAGCCCCCTGATTCCTGGCGCACCTCCTGCTCGGCGATCAAAGTGTTGCCGTGGGTCATGATCACATCAGTGACATCGCTTCCCGGTCCGGCCCAGCGCAGGGGCTTCCTGGTTCCCGGATCGATTCGCACATAGGCCGCACAGCTTCCGTCAGGGTCTCTGCCAAGTCCTGTGCCGCTGCCTTCGATCCAGTCCGCACTGATCGTGGAGAGCACAAGTTTCACCAGGTGTGCCTCGCCCTGCTGATGAAGCCAGAGCTTTGCCTGCTTGACTTTCTTTCCCCTCGCAGCAGAGACATCGAACCCGAGGAGGGCGGCATAGTGCGCGCCTTCGACAAACAGAGGTTCTGCAGCGCCGAAATCGGTTGTGGGCTCACCGCGGTACATCCAGAGCACTGTATCTTTGATTACGGGCAGCTTGACAGTGCCCTTACGCGCGCAGGAAATCAACAGCATCGCGAAAAAAAGAGCCAGGGCGGCAGCAGAAAAAAATCGGCGACCAGGATTCATCTTTCCTCCTCGAATCTATATTGTTCGCAATCTAGTAAGTTGTTCTAATAAATAGATAAACAATAAAGAAAATATTTCTCCAAGTATTGAAATGTTGCTATCTTAAATCCCCCCCCTTTCTTAAAGGGGGACACAGGGGGATTTAGTTAACTGCATCTTAAATGCTTATTATTTCAGTGACACGACCCTGGCCCGGTTCATGTTTTTGCAGGTCTAATACTTATCCTTTGCGGAAATACAATAAAGTATATATTCAAC
>JAUVUV010000242.1 GCA_030604975.1 Candidatus Glassiibacteriota bacterium
ACCTTTCCAGAGCATAAGATACTCTTTCAGCATTTCGGTGTAGCGCGGCTCTTTGAGCTTGGCAGACAGGAAACCCAGAGCCAGGCTCATGTTGGGGAACCTGTCATTCGGTCTGTTCTCCAGCATCCAATCGACTGCCTGCCTGGTGAATTCGACAATTCTCCTGTCCCCGGTTTCCTCGTACAAATCAATAAAGGCCTCAAGCAGCAGCCCGACCTGGAAAAAGCGCCTGGTGAATTTCGTTTCGGTTGTTTGAAAATGCTCCCACCACTTTTCGAATGAACTCCGGGCAATATCGAGGTAGCCTTTATCTCCGGTTACCCGGTAGCCGTAAACCAGTGTCATCACCTGGTGGGCAGCGCCCCTGGGCTGATTGAAATCACCGTAAGCGCCGAATGAAGCCGCGAATTCAAGCGCCTTTAGAGCGACCTCGTAGCTTCTTTCATCCCCTGTGAACAGATAACGGTCGAACATGCCCTGTGTTTTCGAATGGTTCTGGTTAGGGTGAACGTAGACTTTTGCAGTCTGGTTATCCGAGGCATCCGTGGGATCCAGGCGGACATGGCCGGTACTCGGGCAGTAGCGATTGTGGCCGTTAAGCTCATTGTCCGGATCGAAATGGACCATATGCACATCCATCAGGTGATTGGCTCGCGAAAGTAAATAATCCAGCCAGCAGAGACAGCCGGCTCTGGCGAACTCGATACAGCTCATATGGGGAAGGTCGTAATAGTGGTGGTTCCAGGAAAGGTTATGGTCATCATTCACCCCGGGCACCCATGCATAATGCAATCCATCTCCCCAGTTCAGGAACCCGTAACTGTCTCGTGTAACTCCGTTCACGGTGCGCTCATCAATCATATTCATCATGTGGTTGAAACCATACTCCATCTCGTCGTCAACGTGTCCTGCAATCTTCCTGTTTTCTTTCGGGTAATGTCTGGGACTGCGGTCGAAAATGTTACCGAAGGCACGTGTTTCCTGGCAGTAGTAGCTGGTTGAAGCGAGTGCAAGAACAGGCTGCTGGCAGGAGTTCACCAGGGAGCGCATCAGTTCCGGATCGCCCACGCCCAGGAAAGCAAAGCGCAGGTAATGCGTGCGAGCCACCCCTGAATAGATATCGACCGAGCTGTTTATCCTTTGTGGAAAGAGACCCGCCCTTATCAGACCGTTGGCGTTCACCTCCAGGATCGAGGGGCACGTCTGCCAGAAGTAGCGCAGTCCCACTCCCACCATGCCTTTGGATGAGCCCAGACTGATCCAGCCCAGTTCAGAGGGTTTTTCCTCTTTCGGGCTGCCGGCGATTTCAAAGAAGGATTCCGTTCCAAAACTGGACAGGGAGGATGAATTGACAAGGGCCCAGGCCATTGAAACCCTGCTTGGGAAAATTCCCTGGACGTCTCCCCCCGGCTTTCCGATATCGTAGGCTCCACCTGCACCCCTGATCGTTGTCGGGATCTCCACGTGGAGGCCCTGAAGGGCCACCTTGTGTTCGATCACCGGGTCGCGGTTTTCAATGGTAAAAGCAAGACGGACCACTGGGGAATCGTTGTAGAAATAAAGCCGGCAGATATAGCGGAACAGTTTCAAGCCGGTGGTGTCCTGAAGGTTTCCCTCGGCGCGCAGCACAAGGCGCATTGGCCCGCTGCTTTCGACTTCCACGACCGAAAGTGTGTCATTTACAGCCAGGAATTCCTGTTTGCCGGCCCAGGCGGCCAGTCCGCGCCTGTGAGGGTTTACCAAAGTCTTGAAATACCGCCCGTCCTCGCGGGGAACCCGAACGCGATTGAAAACATTGAACCTTCTCCGGGATACCTCGACTTTGAGCCTGCCGGTGGAGACAGTTATCGCACGCGGAGTCTCTTCAACTTTAAGCTTTGAATCCACCGGGTTTCTCTTGCCCTTCTCCAGCGTGGCACTGATCGAGCGCCCTTTGGGCACACTCGCCTGGAAATCCAGATGAACCCATCGCAAAGAGCCGTCCGGCCAGCGGCTGACTTCGCGAATTTCAACCGGCACAGGCTGACCGCCGATTTTCAAAACCAGCTCGTCCGGGGAATAGCAGTATCCCCTGGCGAGCGGAACACCACAGGTGACCGGCTCCGATACTCTACTCAGGCGGTTTTCTTCAACGAGGCGAAGGTTAATCCCGCTGAGATTGTTCAAATGCGCAAAAATCAATACTACAGCCAGAATCAGACTGCTCTTGCTCATCGCTTATGCTCCTTTTAACCAGGCTTATGATATCAATATCTGACTATGTTTCAAGGACTTAAAAACAGAAGTTGTTAAAAACTTCAACTTGCAGGATACAGGGAGCTTTTGCCCTTGTTCTGAGAGCTTCATGCATATAAATTATCGCCTGATCTTTTGATTAGCAACCTACTATTCAGCATTTCTATAATTTTGGCTTAGGGAGAGTCGAATCTAATGGAGTTGAATGTTGTAGATTTTGGCGTAATCGGTACTTATTTCATCATCGTAATCGGTGTCGGAATCTACTTTACAAAGCGGGCCGGGAAAAGCATGGAGGATTTTTTCTTGAGCGGAAGATCACTGCCCTGGTGGGTTGCCGGCACCTCAATCGCGGCGATGGGTTTTGCTGCGGATACGCCGTTCATGGTCACCGAACTGGTGCGGCGCAACGGGGTCGCCGGCAACTGGTTCCTCTGGTGTTTCGCCCTGAGCAACCTATGCGCCACTTTCCTTTTCGTCCGTTTCTGGCGCAGGGCGAAAATCCTCACCGAACTGGAAATAATCGAGGAACGCTACGGGGGCCGCTCGGCCGGTTTCCTTCGAGGATTCCAGAGCGTTTTCTACGGGATCGCTTTCAGTGCGCTCAATATCGGTTTCATTATGCTTGCCATGCAGAGTTTCATCACCGTGCTGCTGGGCTGGAACGAGTACCTGGCCCTGGCAGTGATGCTCGGGGTGACAATGATCTATGCGCTGGCAGCCGGCCTCTGGGGCATAGTGGCCAACGAAGTGATCCAGTTCTGCATCGCTTTTTTCGGTTCGGTTTTCCTTACTGTGGTCGCGGTCAGTGCTATCGGAGGCCTTTCCGGGATTGAAGAGCGGCTCATCGAGGTTTTCGGCAGCTCGACCGCCCAGGGGCTGTTGAGCTTTGTCCCGGTGAGTGAGGAAGTAGTCAAGCCGTTCGTTAAAACGGGGAACGAGTTAACCTGGACCCTCTTTATCGTTTACGTTTTCGTGATCTGGTGGTCGAGCGAAAAGGCGGACGGCAACGGGATGTTCATCCAGCGGATCATGGCCACCAAAAACGAGAAGCACGCTTTTTTTGCCGGCGTGTGGTTCAACATCGTCTACTACGGTTTCCTGATGTGGCCCTGGATTCTGGTGGCCCTGATCAGCATGGCCGATTTTCCTGAACTGACCGACCACAAGCTGGCTTATCCGATGATGATCAAGAAATACCTTCCCGCCGGTATGAGGGGGATCATGTTCGCTGCTTTCCTGGCAGCATTCATGTCCAGCGTGGACGCCTTGATCAACTGGGGCTCGAGTTACATGGTAAACGATTTCTACAAGCGCTTCGTGCGCAAGGACGCCTCGCAACGGCACTATATCTGGGTGGGCCGCGGGGCAATGATATTGGTGCTGGCGGCCGGTATCGGTGTCTGGTCAATGACTGACTCGCTGGCCGACGCCTGGAAATTCATGGCCGAGCTGTTCAGCGGGCTAGGCGCGGTGTGGCTGGCGCGCTGGTTCTGGTGGAGAGTCAACGCCTGGACCGAGATCACGGCCTACATACTTTCGGTAATAGGCTGTATCACAATCAACGTGCTGGAGATGTACGGGATAGTTTTCCCTGAGTGGCAGCGCTACGTTTTTATCTGCCTTTTCAGCGTGGCAGGATGGCTGTCGGTTACTTTCCTGACCGATCCCGTGTCTGAAGAGAAGTTGAAAAGCTTTGTAAGAAGAGTCAATCCGGGCGGCCCGGGCTGGCGGCGGATCACCGCTCTGGTGGATCAGGAAAAGCTGCCGGCAGGCCCGCCCCTTTCATTCAACATCATTTCCTTCGTTCTCGGTGCGGTGAGCCTTTTCTCCTTTATTTTCGGCCTGGGCTCGATCTTTCTGGGCTCCTCGCTGAAAGGCATTCTGATGATCGCCCTGTCTTTCGTTCTCGGCTCGATCATCTACCGCTTCGAGCAGTTCCGCCGCGAGACAGAGCAGAATGACCTGAAAAGAGCGACCGTATCGAACTGATAGGAAAAACAGACGCAATAAAAAAGGACCACCTGTGAGCGGCCTTTTTTTATTTAAATGCACTTTCAGCTATAAACAAATTCAATGTATGACCTGGAATACTATATTCTGCAGCGGGCGTGGAATTGTTTTTCCAATCATTTAGAGAAACGTTTAAAGCAATTAGGCGGAGCATAGGAGACTATTTTAACCCGGATTTCACCAAGGGTAAATGGGAAACTGCGCCGGTTTGGGATTTCAGTTGATTTGCAAGGGGCTGCTCTGCTCATAGCTGATCTACAAGGGCTGATTATAAAGGGGCTAAAATATGCTTAGCTCAATGAGGATCTAAATATTTTTTCTGAATCCAGTTTTC
>JAUVUV010000482.1 GCA_030604975.1 Candidatus Glassiibacteriota bacterium
CCTCGCTTAAAGCTACAGTCCGCCCAGGCTGGCTCTTTTAGAACCGGTTGCGGTCAGTTTCTGGTTGGCTTTATAACCTGGATTATTCATAAATCAGTAAGATATTATGTTTCCCCGGGGCTGGGGGGGGCGGCGGGCGCATGAAATGCGCGCCGTTGCGCAAAAGCGCAACGGTCTGTGCGACTCAAAGTCGCCCAGCCGCCGCCCCCTCCCTCGGTGTCGGTATGGGGTTCCTGCGAAGGTCCAGGCTCGATAGTAAATTCTCGGAATTAACCGGAGGTGACAGTGGAGATCCTGCTCGAAAGGCTTGATGAGGTGCCGTTTCTTTTGCCTGTTGCGATCATGTTTCTGCGGATAATCGACGTTTCTCTGGGCACGGTTCGCTTGATCATGGTGTTCAGGGGAAGGAGGATCACCGCGGCAGTGCTGGGATTTTTCGAGGTAATTATCTGGCTTACTGCGATAACGGCAATTATCAGCCATATCACAGACTGGGTCAATGTCATCTTTTACGGGCTGGGTTTTGCCCTGGGCAATGTGGTGGGGATGATGATCGAAAATATAATGGCGGTCGGCCAGCAGGTGGTACGTTTTATCTCTACGGAGGAAAGCGATAAGATCACCAGAATTCTTCGGGCCAAAGGTTATGGCGTTACCGAGGTGGTGGCCTCAGGCCGCGAGGGGCCTGTCGGTCTGGGGTTTTTGATTGCCGCGCGCAAGAAAATTCCCTCCCTGATCGGGTTGATCTCGGGCATGGACTCCAAGGCCGTGGTGACTATCGAGGATGTTCGCTACAGCAACATTGTCGAGTACGTTCGGCCGATCGGAATAGGTTCGCGGTGGTTGAAATTTATTAAGAAGAAATAGCGGCAGGGGGATCAAATTCCTGAGGATAAGTTTGAATCGAGATAATCGAATACCGCCTGGGCCCTGATCCGCCCCATGCAGGGAAAAAACTCGCAGCCAGTGCCCGGGCAGTCCAGCTTTCCGGGGCAATCAACATCGGGAAGAAATACTTCCGATTTGCTCTTGCCAAGCGGCCCCCAGCGCCTTGGATGCTGCACGCGCACCGGCGAGTATATTCCTGCCGCTACTGGCACTCCCACTGCCGCTGCCAGGTGAAGAGGCCCAGTGCTCGGGGCCACCACGCCTGCGGCCAGGCTCAGCAGGCCGATAAAATCCTCAAGGCTCATCCCGGTTATGGTCTGTACAAGGTTGTTACCCGACGCCACTGAGGAAACTCTCACAGCAAGCTCGGTTTCAGCCTCGCTCCCTGTTACCAGCACTCTGTATTTCCCGCTTTTCGCAAGGAGACCTACCAGCTCTTCCCAGCGCTCTTGCGGCCAGTTGAGTGCGCTGCCGCCCATTCCCGGATGGACAACCAGGAGAGGGAAATCCGATTCAGAGTCGAAAGCACTGGCCAGAATCTCCCCGGCCCGGCTGAGAGCCTCGGCTGTGGGGATGACCAGCGGGGGCGGAAGCTGGTCGGTTTTCACTCCGAGCGGAGCAAGAAGTTCGAGATTGTAGGCCGCCTCGCTTTTCTCTGCCCGGCTTCTCCTCTGGCGCACCACGCGGTTGAAATAGAAAGGCACATACCAGCGAACCAGCGGGCCGACACGAAAGGGAATACCGGCTTTTCGCACCAGCCGCGCATTCTTAAGTGAATTGACAAGCACGACCGCGCAACTATAGCTGCGTTGCCTGACCAGCTCGACAAGCTCTTTCAGGTCGCTCGAATCGTGGGCGCCGCGGTCGGTGAGTACCTCGTTCAGGTACGGGTTGCCCCGGACCACGACCTCCGCGGATGATGAGCAGAGAAGGTCGATTCTGGATTCAGGAAGGCTTTTGCCCAGAGCGGTTATTGCCGGAGTGGTGAGCACCAGGTCTCCGATCCTGTCGTTTCGAACCAGGAGGATTCTCTCCAGCCTTTTCCCAGCATTTGGCATAACTGACAATCATCGTGAAAGAGTTGAACAGGGCGGCTAACAGGCCCGCAGTACCATCGAGAAACCCGAGCTTGAAAAGGTAGCGCCAGAAAAATTTCCAGCAAGGCCTGAGAAACATCTGCAGCGCAAGCCGTATCGCACTTGGCCGCTCCCCTGTGGCAAGGAGCCTTTCGGCCTCGAGGCTCGTATAGCGTTCGAACTTTTCGAAATAGTCCGCGACCGTATCGTAGCTGTAGTGCAGAATTTCGCCTGAAAGAAGACTCACAGGCCCCTCAAGTTCAACCGACTCGTGGACTGGCCTGTGGTTGTAACGGCCCTTGCCGGCGCGGAAAAGGCGTAACTGGAGGTCCGGGTACTGGCCGCCGTGGTAAAGCGGGCGTCCGAAATAATGATTTAGCCTGGGAATCCTGAAACCCGCATATGGAGTGTTTTCCTCGAGCGTCGAGATTTCCCTGGCCAGTTCAGGCGAAACCACTTCATCGGCATCGATACTCAGAATCCAGGGATGACTCGCCTGCTCGGCGGCGAAATTTTTCTGGGCACCGTAGCCGCTCCAGCCTCTGGTAAATACCCGGGCGCCGAACTCCCGGCAG
>JAUVUV010000194.1 GCA_030604975.1 Candidatus Glassiibacteriota bacterium
CTTAAAGGGGGACTGAGGGGGATTTATTATTTCCGGGATACGAGACTAGAGTCAAAGTTACTGAAAAACATCATGAACCAAGCCAGGTTGGCAGAATCCTCTCTGCGTAAAAGCAAAAAGGAAGCCAAACTAACGCATATATAATATTCTGCAAACCGGATTTAACCTTGTGATTAGAGTTTCGAAACGATATATTGATGACATCTTTCTCATAAACCTGATTCTACGATATTTTTAGTAAGAAATTGCAGGAGGCTTTCTTGAAAAGAATAAGCGCCCTCTGGGGGAATGTTCTCAAGCAGGAAGCAAAAGACAGGTCCATTGCTGCCATTCTGAGCCGTATCCCTGTTTTCTCCAGCCTTTCCAAAGCCGAATTACGGCTGATCGAAAAGATAGTTTACCTGCGCAACTATCAACAGAACGAGGTGATTTTTATCGAGGGAGAGCCTGGAGCCGGGATGTATATAATCGAATCCGGCAAGGTACGGATTTGTCTTGGGCCGCATGCGGATGAAGAACACGAGATCGCGCTGCTCGAACCCGGAGACTTTTTCGGCGAGCTGGCCCTGATCGACGACCATCCGCGCTCTGCTACGGCAGCGGCGATTATGCCGACCCGACTTGTTGGCTTTTTCCGTTCCGACCTGATCTCCATTATCAACCGCAACCCGCAAATGGGGGTCAAGATCCAGGAGAATATCATGCAGATTCTCGTGCGCAGGCTGAGAATCACCGATCAGAGGCTCAGCGATGTCTGCGATGAATTGAGAGCCTATCAGGAAAAACTCGAAGCTGAATCAAAAGCAGGCGAAAAGGAGTAACCGGCTAGATGCTTATCACCGATCGCCGCAAAGAGATGCCGCTTATTTTCAAGCCTGCGTTCAAGTTGTCCGTTCTCGCGGTACTGGCAGTATTGCTGATCGGCGTGCTGCTCTGGATCCAAGGGCTTCTGTCATCTTTCCTGATCGCCATTATCCTCGTTTTTATCCTTTCGCCCGCAGTGGACTATTTCGAGCGGCGTGGTATTACAAGATCCAGCGCGATACTGATCGTCCTGTTTCTTATCCTGATCCTCATAGTTTCGCTGGCCTTGTACACCAGCAACGCCATTATCGGTGAATACGAGGATTTCGCCGATCAGCTCGATTTCTATTCCAGCATGCTCAATGATGAAATCCATCGCCGGATAGCAGAGCTGGAGGGGAAATTCGGCCTTGATCGCTACGAGGCAGGCCCGCGGCTGCTCAATCTTATTCAGAGCAAGCTCAAACAGGCATTTCTTTTTACCGGTGCGACTTTCGGTACGATAATCTTCTGGATCGCTGCCGTGCCGCTGATGCTGTTCTTTTTCCTTCTTGACGGCTACCGGATCAAGAGGGCACTGATCGGCTTCCTGCCCAACCGCTATTTCGAGATGAGCCTCAATATCCACCAGAAAATCAGCCACATCGTGGGAAGTTTCATCCGTGCCAAGCTGATTGAGTCAGTGGTGGTGGGCCTTTGCGCTCTTGCAGGCTTTTTCGTGGTTGGACTCGTTTTCAAGCCGCTCAACTACGCATTTTTCCTGGCTATCCTGGTCGGGCTGTTCAATATCATTCCTTATCTCGGCCCGCTTATCGGCACGATACCGGTACTTCTGGTGGCGATCGTGCAGTACGTCCTTTTGCCGCAGTTTCCGGAATTCAGCGCCGCGGCTGCCTCGAGCTGGGCTCCGGTGTTCGCCATTGTCGGAGTGCTCGTTTTCGCGCAGGTGGTGGACAATGTATACCTGATCCCCGTAGTGCTGGGCCGTTCGGTAAACGTACATCCCCTGATCGTTCTTCTTTCGGTAATCCTCGGCTTCGAGATTCTGGGCATAACCGGGATGATTATCTCGATCCCCCTGGCCAGTATCGTCCAGACCCTGATATTCGAGGTCGCCGATGGAATCAAGAGCCTGAGACACTGAAACTGTCAAAAATAACTCTGCAACTGGTGGCCCTAAACCGATTTTCTCTGAACTGCAATAGGATTGAAATCCTTCATCTGCGACAAAACTTGAACTTCACAGTCGAACGGTGCAATAATTTCCTTATCAATTCGCTCTGGAAAACCGCGGACAACTCGATTCCACAAGGGAGTTAAAGTGATCAGAAATGCCGGAAAGAAAGCCTGCATCTTTGTAATTAGTCTGATATTCATTCAGGGTGGCTTTAGTGATTCTCCAGCTGGAGAAATTGAGCCACGCCTGACGCTGAAAGCCTCGAACGATAAAACGATTTCCCCATATACCGGCTATACTCGCGAACACTGGATCGAGATTGCGGGCCGGATAATCGCCGGGTTCCTGCCCTATTTCGACAATGACACAGGCATGCCGGATTTTCGCGGTACGGATGCCGAAAGCGGGCATTTCCAGTACACTCGCAGTTTTACCAGCGAATCCCGCAATGCGTTCGGCCGCACAATGATACTCGCCTCGCTTTACTCGGCAGCCACCGGCAAAAACAGCGTTCCCGGCTACCACGGTCCGGTCAGTGGACCCTACCTCAAGGGTATCACCCGGGGCACAAACCCGGATGATCCGGCTTACTGGGGTCCCACCAAACCTTACGGCGCGTTCGGCAACCAGATCGCCCAGGCAATCATGTACTGCCCGGAATTCTACTGGGATCCCCTCACCTCTGAGCAGAAAAAGCGCCTGGCCGACTGGTTTGCGACCCTGGTGCACGGTGTGGGTTACGAGTGCAACTGATGGTATTTCAATACAGGGCCCGTACCTGTACTCGAACACTACGGTTATCCTTACGACTACGACTATATCACCGAACAGATGGCGCGGATACTGAGCTGGTACTCAGGCAGCGGATTTTTCATCGATGGCGGCAACCGCGCCTACGACTACTATAATTTCTGGGGTTTCCAGATGTTCAACCTCTACCATTATCGCTATACAGACCCCTGGCGCCTGAAATTCGGCAAGCAGATACGGGAAAGCACGGCAGCATTCATGGAAAATTTCCCGTACTTTTTCGGCAGCGACGGCTCCCCGGTGCCTTTCGGCAGGTCGCTGACTTACCGGGTCGCAGCAGTAAGCCCGGTGGGTTACGCTGAAGCCGCAGGACTGGGTACATTGCCCCCGGGGCTGGAGCGGCGGATCGCCTCGGGCTGTCTCAAGTATTTCTGGGAGCGGGGAATGCTGAGCGAGAACGGGCTGGTTCAGCCAGGCTGGTTAGGTCCCAACGCGGTTGTGGCCGAAGATTACACCCATCGTGGCGCCCCCTACTGGATCTCCGTGGGTTTCAGCCCGCTGCTTTTGCCTGAAGACCATCCTTTCTGGACCGAGAAAGAACTGCCCATGCCGGCGGATGTGTCTGACAAGGTGAATGTGGTGCCGGGTGCACAGATGGTTTTCAAGATCAACAGCCGGCGCGGCGAATCCCGGCTTTATCCTATCGGCAGCCCGAGGCACAACCGGATTTCCTGGCAGACAGGGATCAAGTATTACCAGCACGCATATTCCAGCGCCCTGGGCTGGGCCGCGCTTGGAGAGAACGGGCCGGATCTGGCAGCGGGAAGGTCGGGCGTTTCGCTCGACGGCGAGAACTGGAGTTACAGGGTTCAGCCCGCGCCGATATTCCTGGGCAGCCGCCACAATGCCAATTATTATATGGCAGATCTGGGCCAGGCAGGTTACGCCAGGGTAGTGACCCAGACCCTGATCGGAGCCGACGGCGAGGTACACTGTATATACCACACATACCCCAGGCCGCTGTATGTAAGGATTGCCGGCTACGGTATCGCGGTGAAACATGGGGATAAAAGCACAGAAAGCCTGGACCGGGAAAAACAAATCCTGACTGTAGATGCAGAACCTTTCGAAAGTGTGCTGAAAATTCTCAAAGCGCCCGAGGGCAAGTTCGAGACAGTATCACTTTCTCCCCGCTCCGGTTGGAACCACAGTCACCTGTTCGGCGGCACGGCCAGCTTCCCGCAGTGGACAAGCAGCGAGCCGGTTCCTCCGAAAACAGTGGTTATTTTCTATACGGATGCAGCCAGGGATGAAAAGATCGAGCTCCCGGAATTCTCGGTTCCCAAGGACCGCCTCGAGGAGGGTCTCTGGGTTCGCTTCGAGGGTGTGCAGAACCTGATGGAAATCTTTTAGCAGCACAAATACATAATACCGGCGCAAAGAAAAGGGGCACGGTAGGCCGTGCCCCTCTTTATTCTGGTTAATTTTGCAACGGCGAGAAGCATCTCACATAGTTCTATCAATCCTCGAGCCTTTCCTCCTCAAGGCCGCGCACTGGCACATTATTCCTGGCCGCATAGTCCCTGATACATTTCACCAGATCTGCGCGCCATTTGGGAAGCTGCATCCGTTCGTAAGACGCGATCATGTATTCGAGGCCCGGCCTGCGGTCTGCGGGATGATCTTTCACGTTATCCATGATATGTACGAAATGGCGGCCTCCCACGCTCCTGCCCTTTTCGTAGCGGCTTTGCTCCCAGATCCTCTTCAGCTCTTTCCACATCCAGTCGAACTCTGCAAGCAGGCCCCGCACCTTGTTGTTAGCCTCGGTCAGGTTGGCTACAGCACGTGCCGGCCTGCCTTCCTTGTCCGCCTCAGCCGCTGAAAGGAGTGACTGCTCCGCGGATTCGAGAGTGAGCAGGGTGTTGATAAAATGGCGCTCCATCCAGGCAATCGAGAGGTACACCTCCAGGTTGTAACAGTTGCGTTCAACCCGGCCGATATTGCGGTTGAGTATGTGAAGCAGGCGGTCGTTATTCTTTTTCAAGGCTCTCGCCCGCTCGATCCTCTCCGCGTACTTTGTCGAAAAAGTCGGCTTAACAGAGAGTTTTTTAGGGTCAGGTAGAATAGGCGTGTCCAGAAGCATATCGCTGCGACCGCCACCGATACCCTTGCCGTTGGAGTTGCCGTAGCCCCTCGGCCGCTCTTTGCTCACGATACGGTCCCAGCCGTCTTCGAAAAAGCGCGCCCCCTCGATCAGCAGCTCGTAAACCTCCACCATATCTCCCTGCCCCGGGCCGTAAAAGGCGTCCATGAAATCCGCCACATTCTGTTCAACTGTCGGCTTGAGATGGGTCCAGGCATACTGGGTCACGGTGACCCAGCCGAGCCAGAAACATTCCTCGTGAAGGCCGCAGTCATCCCAGGCAGCGGCAAAC
>JAUVUV010000312.1 GCA_030604975.1 Candidatus Glassiibacteriota bacterium
GGACGCCACGGTTCCGGGAGAGGTTACTACCCCGTATCCCACGATTGCAAACCTTGCAGTGGAATGGTATATCAAGGGGGATGACAATCTGAATGGCGTGGTTGCAGTAGAATATCGCATGATGGGCGAAAATAAATGGCGCCAGGGCATGCCACTGCGCCGGATACCGGCAGGAAAGGGTAGAACAACAAGGAGACCATTCTACTGGGAAAACAGGCATTCAGGCAGCATTTTCGACCTTCGGCCCGGCACGGAGTACGAAATAAAGCTCAGGCTTTCCGACCCGGACGGCGGCAAAGCTGAAAAAGTGGTACGCGCCACCACCCGCAGCATACCCGGACCCGCGCCGGATGCCGTGGTCAAGAAGGTCAATCCGCGCAGCTTCGGTGAGGCCGCACTCAGTGCGCAGCCGGGTGACATCCTTCTCCTTTCGCCGGGTTACTACGGCGATTTCACCATGAGGCGCAGCGGCGAACCCGGAAAGCCGATAGTGATTCGCGCCGACGGCACCCACGACGTGATCAACAGCACGTTCGACAGTTTCAGTTTCGGCGGGCGCAGACACGTGATTCTCGAGGGAGTCACTGTCAACGGAAGCGTGGATCTCCTGCGTGCAGAGGAAGTTGCGGTGCGCTACTGCACTGTGAATGCCAAGTACGGGATTATCGCCGAGCGGCCCCCGGGGTGCAGGAACTGCTATATTGCGGACAACGTGGTCACCTATGTCATGCCCTGGATCAACCTGGGCCTGGGAGCCGGTATGGACCCCGGTGGAGCGGCCTGTATCGGCGAGGGCATCCGGATCACCGGACCCGGCAATGTGATCTGCTACAACCGGGTCAAGGGATACCGGGACTGTATCTCTTTTATGGAGGATCTCGGTACGCACGTTCAGTTATGCATAGATGTCTACAACAACGATGTCTACGTGGGAGCCGATGACGGGATCGAGGCAGATTTCGCCCAGGGCAACTGCAGGATCATGCGCAACCGGCTGACCAATTGTTTCATGGGACTCAGCTCGCAGCCTGGACTCGGCGGGCCGACCTATTTCATCCGCAACGTTATGTACAACATTATCGACTGCCCCTACAAGCTATCCCGCTCCACCAAGGGTGACGTGATTCTGAACAACACTGTAGTCAAAGTCGGGGGCGGGTTCAGGGTAGTGCATAACCCCTCGCTTGCCTTTTTCAGAAACAACCTGATGATCGGCGGCGTGGGAGCAGGGAGATTCGGACGCTACGGGAGCGGAGAACCCATGGCCGTGGATTTCGTCCGTGCCAACGAAACCTGCGATATGGACTACGACGGGGTGGGCGTATACGGCGCGCCGTTCAGGGCGAATGTCGGCGGAAGAGTGTTTGACAGCTTTGAGAGTTTCAGGAAAAACACCAGCGAAAAACACGCGGTTCTCGTGGATATGAATGTATTTAAAGCCAAGGTGGAGTTCCCGAACCCTGCCATTCCCGAGCGCGAGCCTGCCGACCTTCGGCTGGCTCCCGGTTCTGCCGCGGTGGATGCCGGGATTTTCATCCCCAATGTCAATGACAGTTTTTCCGGCTCAGCGCCCGATCTCGGCGCTTACGAACTCGGGGTGGATATTCCCCATTACGGGCCCAGGCCCAAAGGCATGGACGAGGAAACACTCTGGCAGAGGCAACACGGCAATAAATGAACTGCTTTTCTGTCTTTTTGACTGCCGAAATTACTGACACTATGGAGGCGTCATCGTGATTTTTTCAGCTTTCATTTCACCTGATACAAGGCCGATAAAATTTCAACACATTGTTTTCGCATCATTTTCAAGGCTTGTTCTTTTACTGATGCTTCTAACTGCCCTATCAAACGAAGCGCTGGCAGCGGAAAGGATTTTCATGTTCCACAACAGGGGGTGCAGGGACCTGAAAGAGTTCCGCACCTATGCTGAACTCGCCGCTAGGATGAAACCCTACGGACGGGTGCAGATTACAATCAGCGCCATATCGGATAAGGCGTGGTTCATGTTCCCGGAAGGCGGCAGCCCGTGGCACGATTACGCCTGCTACATGTCCGCACCCTGGATGTTTTTCCCGCATCCCAAAATCGCCCCGCACGTTCCTGCAGACTGGGTAGTTGCGAACCGGGAGCTTCTGCTTGCCAAGGCTGCTATCGTGCGCGAGATGGGCCTGGAAGTATTATTCGCCGGAAAAAACTCAGAGATGCTGCCCGAGTCGTTTTTCCAGGAGTATCCGCACTTGCGCGGGCCGAGAGTGGACCATCCCCGGCGCAGCAAAAGAGAGGAGTTCTCCTGGTGCGTCGACCTGCCGGAGACACAGGAAATAATCGAATGGACCGTGGCCGAGCTTCTTCGCCACGTGCCGGGGATAAAGACTTTCGAATCAGGAACCAATGATGCCGGCTCAGGACTCTGCTGGGCCGCCTCACAGTACCCCGGCCCTAACGGCCCCCGCCACTGCAGAGCTCGCACCGCCGGGGAGCGGGTCCGGGACCTTGTCCTTACCGTGCAGCGTGGAGCGAGCAAAGGCGGAGGAGATATTATTTTCCGCTGGGGCAATGTCAATTTCTGGCAGAACGAGATGGATGTGATCCTGCCTATGCTGCCGGAGAAAGCCTATATCAACCGCAGGGATCCCTCGCTGATGAGTGTGGGAACGATGATAAACCAGAATTACCCCTTTCTAGGCATTATCGATCCACTGTCGGTGATCCAGTCCATGGAGCGCTATCACAAACCCGGTGTCAGCAACATAATAGTCAGTTTTTCCGCAATGTACGACCGGTACGAGGATAGGCCCCAGACTGTGGGAAAACTCCTTGATATTGTTGAGGATTGCATAGCTGAGCCAACCGGCTCTCTAACCGAGCGGCTGGAAAAGCTGAAAAAAATAGCAGCGTTGTGGGGCGATGAACAGAACCGGGAGAAATTGTTCGAAGCCCTGTATAATATGCACGAGGCGTTCACAACCAAAAACGCGGCCGCGCCGCACTACAGCAACTTCTACTGCGGGGTCTCAATGAGGCATCTCACCCGGCCCCTGCTGATCAAGCCCGAGGTTCTCACTCCCGAGGAGGAAGCCTATTTCCTGCCACACATTTTCAATATACACGAAAACGAAGCCCGCATGGACTATATCGACCTTCATGGAAGCAGGATGCATGGAACAGCCAACTGGAATGACCGCGGCCTTCGCCGGGCGCTGAGTATGGCTCGCAGCGCAGCCCGGACTATGGAGAATCTGGAGGATGCCCCGCAAGGGGAATGGCTGACTAAAATTGCTCTGGGGCTCAAGATGTGGGCCAGCGAGGTGCGCTCGATTCATAATTTCTACCACGCCCAGTTGATTCGCGATAAGTACGCCGATATCCTGGCCGGCGAGCCGAAAATCCCCTTAAAAGTCGAAACCTGGGACGGTGACCCGGGCTATCTCGAATGGATCGAGATCATGCGCGATGAGTTCGACAACACGAACGAACTGATCGCCATGCTGGAAGACGGTGGAATCGAGCTGGTCGCCCGGGCGAAAAAGCCGCGCTACGAGGATACTTTCCTGCTCGGGCCAGACTTGATTGATCAGCTTAAAAAGAAAGCGCATATAATGCGCGAGCACTGGCTGGACGTGCAGAAATACCTGGCCCCGCCGCACAAATAGTGAGGGGATACCAATATTATTAACTGCAGGGTTCAGGACATGATGAAAAATTGTGGTATCGGAGTATCCTGCTTGTTATACTGATTTTATGATCATCATAGAGTATTGAGGAGCCAGTCAAAGCATAAGGAAAATGTTAAAACTAATGCATGCGGGAGGAAATCCCCCCTGCCCCCCCTTTTGCAAAGGGGGGATTCTTTTCGAAAGGCTGAACTTAACCGACGCTCCGGGTCCAGGGGCGAAAAAGTGCTGGTCACAAGTACTGATTGAAAAC
>JAUVUV010000421.1 GCA_030604975.1 Candidatus Glassiibacteriota bacterium
GATGATGTGAATTTGGCTGTGGATGTTTTGTCCGGTGATCTTGAAAGAGAGCGCCCCTGGAGAGCATGAGACGACCGGGAGAATAAAGGCATCCTTTATCCGGTTTTAGAGAGCTTGCTGGGTTGAAAATATCGCAGTGGGATTGTTTTCCCGCCTGCGTGAGCGAGATTATTTTATGCGCCCCGGTGGAACAAATTAATTTTGACTTATCGTTAGTTTGAAGATAATATTCCAATCAATTAGTCTCTCACCCCGAATCCCTCCTTCATTTTTCACCCGTTTCGCTCCGGGAGAATTCCTATGGAAAAGACTTTCGTGATCGGAATCGATTTCGGCACGGACTCTGTGCGTACACTGCTAGTAGACACGGCCGATGGTGCAGAAATTTCCTCGGCTGTAGCGCATTTTAACCGCTGGAGCCGGGGAAAGTATTGCGATCCGGCACATAACATGTTCCGCCAGCACCCGCTCGATCATATCGAGGCTCTTCTATCCACGGTCAACGAAACCCTTGATAAAGCCCCTCCAGGTACAGCCGCTGCGGTAAGAGGTATTGCCGTGGATACCACTGGCTCGACCCCCGGTCCGGTTGACAAGAACTGCGTTCCTCTGGGCTTAATCGATGAATTCAAGGACAATCCCAATGCCCTTTTTGTCCTTTGGAAAGACCATACCGCAGTTGCCGAAGCAGGCGAAATAAACCGCGCCGCAAAGACCTGGGGCGGAACCGATTTCACGATGTACGAGGGCGGAGTCTATTCTTCCGAGTGGTTCTGGGCCAAAATTCTCCATATCCTGAGAGAGTATAGCAAAGTCCGCAAGGCAGCTTATTCATGGATGGAAAACTGTGACTGGATTCCAGCCCTGCTTTGTGGGATCAGTGACCCTGATGAAGTGAAACGGAGCCGCTGTGCAGCCGGACACAAAGCCATGTGGCACAGCTCGTTTGATGGCCTGCCGAGCGAGGATTTTCTCACTCATATTGATCCACTACTGAAGGGATTGCGCCAGAGGCTATACAACGAAACGTTCACTGCGGATCAGGTGGCAGGCTACCTGTGCCACGAGTGGGCCCAGAAGCTGGGCCTGCCTGAGAGTCTTCCGGTAGGGGTGGGGGCTTTCGACGCCCACATGGGTGCAGTGGGGGCAGGGATCAAGCCATACACGCTCACCAAAGTGATCGGCACCTCCACCTGTGATATGTTGGTCGCCCCCCTGGATGTTGTGGGAGAGAAGCTTGTAAGAGGTATCTGCGGCCAGGTGGATGGCTCGGTTATTCCAGGCATGCTCGGAATGGAAGCCGGGCAGTCCGCATTCGGTGATGTCTACGACTGGTTCAGGAATCTGCTTTTCTGGCCGGTTGAAAATTTCCTGTCAAATAATACTGAATTCAAAACTTCAGAAAGAGAAAAATTGAGCCGGAAGATCAGGGGGAGCATCTATCCGGAACTGACCAGAGAGGCTGAAAGGCTTTCGGTTGAGGACACGGGAATTGTGGCCCTGGACTGGCTGAACGGCAGGAGAACCCCGGATGCCAATCAACTGCTGAAAGGGGCGATTACCGGACTCAACCTGGGAAGCACTGCGCCCAGAGTTTTCAAGGCCCTGGTCGAGTCCACAGCGTTCGGGTCGAGGAAAATAGTCGAGCGGTTCGAGGAAGAGGGTATACCGATCAAAGATGTAATTGCCTTGGGAGGCGTAGCCAAGCAATCTCCCTTTATAATGCAGGTTGTTGCGGATGTGCTGGATCGGAGGATCAGGGTTGCGGCCTCAGAGCAGGCCTGCGCGCTCGGGGCGGCAATGTTCGCGGCCACGGTCGGCCAGGTCTATGAAACAGTCGTCCAGGCGCAGGATAGGATGAACAGCGGGTTTGAGGCAGAATACACCCCCAGGCCGGAACAAGCGGAAAAATACAGCGATCTTTACAGGAAATACTGCCGGCTCGGGGAGTATATCGAGAGTGAAACCGAACGGCATAAGCAGGCACAAGGGCCGGGCCTGTAAAGAGAAAATATTGATTGGAGGAGGAGATGATTAACATTCCGCAGGTAAAAGCCGGGATCGTGGCAGTAAGCCGGGATTGTTTCCCGAAAGAGATCTCAATACAAAGAAAAAAAAGAGTGGTCGAGGCTTGCCGCAGGCAGGATACGCCAGTGGTGGAGTGTGAGATACTGGTCGAGAACGAGCGTGATGTTTTAACAGCCGAAAAGGAACTGAGAGAAAAAAGGGTAAACGCTCTGGTGATCTACCTCGGCAATTTCGGACCCGAGGGGCCGTTGACCATGCTGGCACAGAAATTCAGCGGGCCGGTGATGCTCTGTGCCGCGGCTGAGGAAAAAATGGAGGAACTGTCCCAGGGCAGGGGAGATGCTTTCTGCGGAATGCTCAATGCCGGATACAACTGCGAACTCAAGGGGCTTTCACCTTATATTCCAGAGTACCCGGTTGGCGATCCAGACCAGATTGCCGGGAAAATAAATGACTTTATTCCAGTGGCACGGGTTATTCTGGGTTTGAAAAGGTTAAAAATATTCTCTTTCGGCCCGAGGCCGCAGGATTTTCTTGTCTGCAACGCTCCGGTCAAGCCGCTCTACGATCTCGGCGTTGAAATCATGGAGAACAGTGAGCTGGATTTCTACGATATCTACCGGGGGGCTGAAAATCACCCTGATCTGGAGACTGTGGTCCGCGAAATGGAAAACGAGCTCGGCGTCGGCCACGCGGATCCTGAACTACTGGTGAAACTGGCCCGGCTCGAATGCGCGCTGATGGATTTTTACAAGAATAACCTTGGCGCCTCAGACTACGGTGTATTCGCAAATAAATGCTGGCCGTCTTTCGAAAAATATTTCGAATGCGTTCCCTGCTATGTAAACTCCAGGCTCGCCACCCGGGGCATCCCGGTGGCCTGCGAGGTTGATATCTACGGGGCGCTGAGCGAATACATGATAACCGCGGCGACACAACTTCCGGCAACGATTCTGGATATCAATAA
>JAUVUV010000276.1 GCA_030604975.1 Candidatus Glassiibacteriota bacterium
CCTTGACCTGGATGATGTTATTTTCGTACCCCTGGGTACAGCCATGCGACGAGTGCTCAATGTGCCGTATGTGCAGGCGATTTACGTGCAGGCGAAAAACTCTCAGGTTCTTCTCAGTGCTGGGACCGAAATCACTCGACTTCTCCGCCGACGGCATCGGCTGCGGGATGAGCCCGATGATTTCACCATCCAGAACCAGGCAACCCTGCTTGCGGCCGAGCGGGAGACAACCCACGCCATGACTTTACTCACCGGCAGTGTGGCGGGCATTTCGCTGTTTGTCGGTGGGGTGGGTATCCTGGCCGTTATGTTGATTTCGGTCCGGGAAAGAACCATGGAAATCGGACTTAGAAGAGCGCTTGGTGCCGGCAGGCGAGACATTCGCACCCAGTTTCTCACAGAATCCGTGATACTCTCCCTGGCCGGAGGCCTGCTGGGAGTGATCGGAGGTATCGCCGCCGCACTGGGGCTTTCCTTGCTGGGCTACTGGGATGCGGTAATCTCCTGGCCTGCCGCAGCTCTGGGCTTTGTTTTTTCCGTTTCCGTGGGGATAGTGTTTGGGATCTACCCAGCAATTCACGCAGCCGAACTCGAACCGATAGATGCGCTCAGAGCCGTTTAGGGCTCTATTAACCGGATTCGATTGGAAATTGAATGTACCTTTCGAAGATTGCCAGAGAGAACAAACTTTATTTATGTTTCAGGTAAAGCGGCTGATTGAGGATATTTTCTCAAAGAATTCGTGAGAGCAAGATTTTAAATTAAACCTGTGCAATTAAACAGTTAGCAAAAGGCAAAATGAAAGCCTCGACAGGATTAACCGCCGAGGCTTTTTGTAGTTGCCTGGGTCTATCAGCCGCAGGGTAATTTCTGTTTGCCGGATAACATATTTCGGGAATTACACTTGACCTGTAAGCCATATCGTAATAACGTTTCCTGTCGAGATGATACAGAAAGCCGGAAAAGCTGAACCGGGAAGATTGAAGCCAAGCTCAATATCAAGAGTATAACCTGATACTACAAACGAGCTTGCACGTGCCGAAACAGAAAAAAGCGCAGGGAAACACGAATATGGGCAAGCCCCGCTCTGGTCCAGGACCGGATTTCGTCCGGGCGATTGTTGCCGAGGACCTGAAAACAAACAAATGGGGAGCAAAGGTGGTAACCCGGTTCCCTCCTGAGCCGAACGGCTATCTGCATATCGGGCACGCCAAGAGCATTTGCCTCAATTTCGGTATTGCTCAGGAGAATGAGGGCGGCGTTTGTCATCTTCGGTTCGACGATACTAATCCGTGCAAAGAGGAAGAAGAGTACGTTGAGTCGATCAAGGAGGATGTCCGCTGGCTCGGGTTCGATTGGGGCGAACATGAGTACTATGCATCCGATTACTTCGACCAGTTGTACGAGTGGGCGGTGGAATTAATCAGGAAAGGCAAGGCTTATGTCTGCGACCTGAGTACCGAACAGATCAGAGAATACCGCGGGACCCTGAAAGAACCGGGAAAGGAAAGTCCCTATCGCAGCCGTTCGGTGGAGGAGAGCCTGGATTTGATCGAACGCATGCGCGCTGGGGAATTCGAAGAGGGTTCCCGTGTGCTTCGCGCCAAGATCGACATGTCCTCGGGCAATCTTAACCTGCGCGATCCTGTAATGTACCGTATTCTGAAAGTGCCACACCACCGCACGGGAGACAAGTGGTGTATCTATCCGACCTACGACTTCACCCACGGTCAGTCTGACTCCATCGAAAAGATCACCCATTCGATCTGCACCCTCGAGTTCGAGAACCCTCGTCCATTATACGACTGGTACCTGGATCGATTGGGGGTTCATCATCCGCAACAGATCGAGTTCGCCCGCCTCAACCTCTCTTACACTGTTCTGAGCAAGCGAAAGCTTATCGAGCTGGTGGAAGCGGGCCATGTCAGAGGTTGGGGCGATCCTCGTATGCCTACTATCTCGGGTTTGAGAAGACGCGGCTGTACGCCGGAAGCGATCCGGAATTTCTGCGACCGTATCGGTGTGTCCAAGAGCGACAGTATGGTCGATATTGCATTACTCGAGCACCATGTCCGGGAAGACCTGAACAAGCGGGCCCCGCGCGTGATGGCTGTGTTGAATCCGCTCCGGGTGGTGATCGAAAACTATCCTGAAGGCAAGGTGGAAGAGCTGGATGCGATTAATAATCCGGAGGATCCCGGAATGGGAACACGGAAAGTTCCTTTTTCCCGCGTGCTGTATATCGAAAAAGATGATTTTATGGAGGAACCGCCGAAAAAGTTCTTTCGCTTGAGCCCGGGGCGTGAAGTACGGCTGAGATACGCATATTATATCACCTGCACGGATGTGGTGAAAGACAGGAAAACCGGGGAGGTGGTCGAACTGCGCTGCACCTACGACCCCGAGACTCGAGGCGGCGGTTCTCCAGATGGACGCAAGGTCAAGGGAACGCTGCACTGGGTTTCAGCCCTCCACGCACTGGGGGCCGAGGTGAGGCTGTATGACCATCTTTTCACAAAAGAGAACCCGAACGAGATCGAAGAGGGCGCTGACTGGAAAGATTATTTAAGCCCTGATTCCTTGAAAATTTTGACCTCCTGCCGTTTGGAACCGAGTCTGGCTAAAGCCGTGTCGGGAAGCCGGTTCCAGTTCGAGAGGAAGGGCTATTTCTGCGTGGATCCTGACTCTTCAGAAAGCAAGCTGGTTTTCAACAGGACTGTTACACTGCGTGATACATGGGCCAAAATTTTGAAAGCTCAGCAAAAAGGATAGAAATAGACGGGAAATGCTGCTGATCGTGCTTTACCGGCCATATTTGGTGATCCAATCCAGTGTGAAATTGAAAAGCCTCGGATAGGCTTAAGTCTGTGGCTTTTCGGTTTTTATATTAACATGTCGGCAGTTAATAATTCTAATCGAAAAGAATTTCTTGAAACTTGCTTCGAGGTGATCGCTCAGTGGGATTGGCAGGCAATCTCACTTAAGAACGGGGAAGCAGCATGCAGTCCCCCTTAGAAAAGGGGGAGACAGCCTGTCTGCCGACAGGCAGGGGGGATGTCGCAGTTTGTCCGCCCTGGTGGGGAATAGAATCGATTAAATTCATCATTTTGATACTCCGCGGCTTGCCGCGGGATAGTTCGTTAGCTCATGAAAAGAAACTATCTTATTTTACTACTCCTGCTCGTTGTAGTTGTTGCAGGCGGCATTTTTTACAAAAACTTTGAAACTGGTTCTGCGTCACGACCCGGCGCGTCGGAAAGAGCAAGCTACAGCCGGATTGTATCACTTTCGCCGAGCAACACGGAAATCCTTTTCGCCCTTGATCTGGGTGACAGGGTGGTTGGAGTGACACGTTTTTGCAAGTATCCGCCCGAGGCGCAGGAGAAGGCCGAGGTGGGAGGTTACCTCGACCCGAACTATGAAGCTGTCGCCGTCCTGGAACCAGACCTGGTAATCGTTTTGCCGGAATACGAGAAAGTCATGGGCTATCTCAGGGAATTGGGCCTGAAATACCTGATTGTCCATAACAGGACAGTTTCGGAGATAATCGGCACGATTAATGTTATCGGTGCGGAGTGCGGGGTAGAAAAAAGGGCTCGTGAATTGGTAGCACAGATAGAGGCGCGTAAAAATGAAATCGCTGAGCGTACCAGACACCTTGCCAGGCCGGGCGTTATTGTCTCGATAGGCCGCACGGTAGGCTCTGGCACGCTAAAGGAGGTTTACCTCGCCGGGAAAAATACATTTTACGATGAACTGATAACCCTGGCCGGGGGAAGGAACCTATACGAAAGCAAGAATGTTCCCTATCCCCTTGTTTCAGCCGAGGGGCTCCTTCACCTCAACCCTGAAATAATTCTCGAGCTGGTTCCCGACCTCGACACTAGAGAGACCACAGAAGAAATAGTGCTCAAGGACTGGCAGCGTGTTCCTCGAATCGATGCGGTCAGGAACAGACGGGTATATGTGCTGGCAGGAGATTATGTCGCGATACCGGGGCCGCGGATTATCCTGCTGCTGGAAGACATGGCACGCGCGATACATCCTGAAGTTGATTGGAGCTTTTAACTAATAACAATAATGAGCCGTGCAGGTTCGATCCCTGCACGGCTCAATTGAATCTCGAGACTCTGTTAAGCAAAACCATGGAGATTGTTCTCCTGGCTCGCTCCTGGGACAGAGCATGAAAACCTTTTATTTTTCACTCTCCACTAAAATAACGAATCCGACCGGGATATCTCC
>JAUVUV010000037.1 GCA_030604975.1 Candidatus Glassiibacteriota bacterium
GATACGTTAAAGTATTATGCAAAAGGAACAGACACTCGTGAAATGACACGCAGGGGGATTCTTCGTACTGTCGAGATGGGCTTGATACCTTACATTGCTGAAACTCCTATTGCTCAGTTTATTAGCATTGACTACAAAGGAAAAAGACAGCCAGTTTTTCAAGAAGAGGATAAATGGGACAATTGGGTATTGCTTTTCGATGTCCACGGATCATTGAATGGAGAGGAAGCCCGAAAAAGCGTTTCTTTTGAAGGCTCAATTTCTGCTGAGAGAGTAACCCCTAACTGGAAAATAAGCCAGTCTGTAAGAACAAATTATAGTAAGAGAGATTTTAAAACATCTGATGAAGATATATCCGCTATTTCAAGATGGCACAGCAATAGGGGCTTGATTGTTAAAAGTCTCAGCAAGCATTTATCTGCCGGAATATCCCATTCTTTGTCTTCCTCTATTTATTCCAATACCAAAATTTCTTTCAGTCTAGCGCCTGCTGTTGAATACAATATTTTCCCTTATGAGGAATCTACTAGAAGAGAGTTTCGCTTTCTTTACAGGATAGGTGCCAGAAAAAGAAAATATATTGAAGAAACCATTTATGATAAGTTAGAGGAGACCTTATTCTATGAAAGCTTATCTGCAACGTTTGAGCTTAAGGAGCTCTGGGGCTCTGTCATTTCTACGTTAGAAGGTTCTCACTATTTTCATGATTTAAACAAAAACAGATTACAGTTGTATAGCAACCTGTCTCTGCGGCTTTTTGAGGGATTTTCTCTTACTTTCAGCGGAAATGCCTCAATGATACGAGACCAATTATCCTTACCTAAAGAAGAAGCAACGGAAGAAGATGTTTTACTCCGTATTAAACAACTTGCTACTCAATATGATTACCGTTTTACTATAGGATTCAGATACAGATTTGGTTCCGAGCTAAGCAATATTGTAAATCCACGGATGAGCAGCGGCAGAAGGTGGTATTAACAAGAGTGCTAAAGTAGATGTATTTGCTTTGCTGGAATTGTTGAAGCCAACTAGCGAAAAGTGGTCCGGGAAATTTACACTTCTTGAAATTAAAAGTCCACTACCGGAGAAAACTGAAAGTATAATTTTGAATAGGAAATATCAGATTATTATGCTATTTTGCCTGGCACCTTACCAGACAGTTTAACGAAGAGGCATAAGTGACTCACAGAACGGATCGCAGACAGAGCAAAGATATGATTAACCGACGGGATTTTCTGAAGAAAACAGGAGGGGTCGCCCTTGGTACAGCCACCGCCCTGGGAGCCGGATTCAGCAGCGTAGCGGCTGAAAGCGGCAGTCTTACAGTAAACGGCCTGCCGGCTGCGGACGTACGGCCGGCTCCTCCCCGGAACCTGTCAGCCATACAGCAAGGCTGGAGAGTATTGTTGCGCTGGGAAGCGCCCGAGCCCGCAAACGAAATAACAACGTACCGGATATACAGGCTCAGGGGTAGCAACAACAGTTTTTTACCAATGGCAACTTGCCCTGCGGGGCAGCTTTCCTACCTGGTCGAAAAGCTTGAGCCGGGAAGTACATATTACTTTGCTGTGACAAGTGAAACCGGCTCGGGCCTGGAAAGCGACAGCCTTTCACCGGTAATACGGGTAAAGGAGGCTCTGAACGGGAAACTGGAAATTAAAAGAACTCTGGAGACGGGAACGGGCTGGGACAATATACCGCCCGAGGCTCCCGGAAATTTCAGCGGGAGAAGAGTGGCCCCCGGCAAATATCTTCTCGAGTGGAGCGCCTCCCAATCAGCAGATGTACTTTATTACCAAATATACTACTCGGCAACTTCACCTCCGCCAATCGGGCCGGAGAACCTGATCGCCAAACTCCGGCAAGGAGCGGTTTCTTTCATGCATATTAGCACCCCAAACGTCGGCGGCGCACACTATGCCATTATTGCGGTGGACAGGCAGGACAACTTGAGCCGCCCTGCTCTCTATAGTGAACATTAATCTGAAAGAAAACGAATAGGGCCCTGTTTAATAGGTTGTTTGGGGCTAATTACCTACCCGCCTCATCAAGAAGTTCGGCAGCAAGCATATTGCAGTACTCCTCGATAGCCGTATAGCCAGACTCCATCACTTTGGCGCAGTCGGCCTTATCCTCCGGATTCAACCCCTTTGATAGTTCCCATTCATCCGGCATGCCGTCATCGTCCGAATCTATCGGTGGAGATAAAGGCTTCAGGTCGGTCAGCAGGCCCCCGGCCGGTTCCGAGCGCCCCCATGAGCCTGTGCAGGTAGCCACTTCTCTCACCGTGCGCAAACTCACCTGGTCGCGCGGGAAACAACCCGCACCTGCAAGGACGAGCTTATAGGCCTCCCTGGGATCATGGGTTTTTACCCTGGCAACCGGGTATTCACTCCCGGCTCGGACTCCCCTGTCGGCGTATCTTTTCAGCCCAGGCAACTTGGCGGCTTCGGCCCAGGGGTCCTGAATCATCCCCAGACTGTCGATGAAGTTGTCCCTCAGGTAGTAAGACACCCCTTTCACAAAACAGAAGGGAAAAATCTGGGGATCGCTGGGACCGCGCTTGTAATAATTGCCGATAATGTTGAAACCGAGGTTGTTGGGTGGATGACCCTCGTGCGACAGACCATCGCGGAAGTTGTAGAAAACATTGTTGCGGATATCGGCCGGCCCGTTAGCCACGGCGGGGTTGCGGCGCCGGTGGTGGGTGAACAGGTTGTGATGGATGGAAATCCTGGTGCCGCCTGGGCCGCTGAGCAGGCCAACGTTGTGAGGTCGTCCGTCCGGGTAGCCAACCGGGTCGGATTCCTCGAGGGCACACCACTGAACGGTGATGTCTCTAGTGTTGTAGAGTCCCATGTTTTCATCGCTGCCCCAGGAAAGCGAAATGTGGTCGAGAATGCAGCCCGCCACATTGTTGAAAGAGACTGCATCCTGGTTGAAACCCGTGTGCGGCCCCGGTCTGATACGCAAGAAACGGATTACGATATCTTCCAGCTCCGGCCCTGGCCTGGTGGTCATGGGGCCCCGAATGGTTATCCCCGCCCCTGGAGCTGTCTGCCCCATGATGGTTAACCGCCCGTACCTGATTTCCACTGGTCCCTGGATTACACCGCTCACCTCGAATACCACGATACGCGGTCCCTCGGCACTTACCGCTTCCTGAAGGCTGCCCGGCCCCACCACGTTCAGGTTCGTCACCTTAATCACCCGGCCTCCTCTGCCGCCGGGGGTGAAAGCACCGTACCCCTCCGCCCCGGGGAATGCGGGTGGCACTGGCTGTTCAATTCGGCTTCCCGCCGGTCCGCATGCCAGGGACGCCAGTAAGATCAGCACGGCAGTTCCAAATCGGCACCTGGAATTTTGTATCAAGGCGACTCCATTGCTTAATTGTACGTCGTCAGAACATGTTGGACATCTATGAGATACAAATTAAGGTGTAGGACTCAGTAATTGCAAATGGTTTTTTCTGACCTGCCCCCCGAAAACGAATCTAAAAATATGAGGGAATTCAACCAGCCAGACAATGAGAAAACTAAAATGGTGCCGAGGGTACGGCACCCTAACTGAACCCTGCGAAAAAGGAAAAGCCGTAACCTTTTTAAGTTTACGGCTTTATCAATTTATGGTGCCGAAGGGGGGACTCGAACCCCCACGGGATTTCTCCCACTGGTCCCTGAAACCAGCGTGTATACCAATTTCACCACTTCGGCATTGATCTGATAGTCTGACAAGAGAGGTTTAACGCTTACCCCGGATGCCGTTATCGACCACCGCCAAACTCACCAGAGGATTGCTATTATAATCGGATTTATAGATATAAATACAAGTAAATGCTGTCAAGGTTTTTCCTTGATTTTCAAGGCGGAAAAATCTATCATAAGGTATTTTAGACTTATATTTTAAGCTTTTTCACCAGCTCTTAAATAATCCCGTTTTTCAGGGAGAACTGAACAGCCGTTACTCAGGCATTGGAAGTTATTAAACCGTGGGGAAAAGCGAAGTTCAAAATACCGGCATAAAATTGGTTTGCCGGAACAGGAAGGCAAGCCATTTGTACTATATATTGGAAGAGTATGAGGCGGGACTTGTGCTTACCGGCACAGAGGTGAAATCACTGCGTGAGAGCCGGGCGAGCCTGCCGGAGAGCTACGCGGAGATCAGGGGCGACGAAATTTTCCTGGTCGGTTGCCATATCAGCGAATATTCAGCCGGTAACCGGTACAATCACGTCCCGCTTCGGGACAAAAAGCTCCTGATGAGTAAAAAAGAAATCCGCCGCCTTCAGGGAAAGGTGCTCGAAAAGGGTCTGACTTTGGTGCCCCTGAGTATTTATTTTCGTAACGGATGGGCCAAAGTAAAAATCGCTCTGGCACGAGGCAAGAAGGTTTTTGATAAACGGGAAGACCTCAAGCGGAAACAGGCCGATCGCGAGGCGGAAAGAGCGTTACGGCGCACGAGCAGCTTTTGAGCTGGCTGCAAGGATTTCAACTGTCTTTGAGATGAAACGATTTTGGAAAATATTGCCTGCATTAGCCCTTTGTCTGGTAATACCGGCCTTGCTTGATGCCAGCGGGTTTATTATCCTGGACAGGCCGGCAAAAGAGATCAAGGAGTTGTCGCTCCACCCCGGGGAAAAATCCAATTACCTGGACCTCAAGGAAATAGCAGATTTGTTGGGTGGACGACTGGAGTGGGAAAGCCCCGGCGAACGGCTGGCCTGGCGCCTGGAGGGGCGATCTTTCGTTTTCGAGGACCTGATCGCTTTTTTCACTGCTGATGGCAGAGCCTATCAATTGGTCGCGCCTTGCCTTCTCGATGGCCCCAGATTTCTCATCCCGGCCCAGTTTGCAGTCGAGTACCTGCCGGGCTTGCTCCCAAGGCGCTTTGTCTATAACAAGCTGGATAACCACCTGGTAGACCGCACAGGGATAACTCAATCCGAACCCTCTGCCAGGGGTGAACAAAGAGAAGCTCCACTCAGACCAGTGCCCAGCAGCACCTCGAAAGACGGAATGAGCTACCGGATTCATACGGTGGTAATCGACCCAGGGCACGGCGGAAGAGACCCCGGGACTCTGCGCCGCAGGCATAAGCTAAACGAGAAAGGTATTGTCCTCGATATCTCGAAAAAGGTTGTAAGAAAGCTGAAACAGAAAAGCAGACTCAAGGTAATCCTGACCCGGGACAAGGATTCCTTTGTCCTGCTTGCTAAAAGAGGACAGATTGCAAATGAAAACGGCGCCGGTCTTTTTGTCAGCATCCATGTAAATTCTGCGAAAAGATCGAGTCTTAACGGTTCGAGCACTTATTTTCTCGACGCGGCCAAGACCGATGAAGAACGGGCAACCGCGATGCTGGAAAACGCTGCGCTTCAATACGAGATTGAAGGGACTGATAAGAAGAGACTTGATGAGGTCAACCTGATTCTTCAGGATATGGCCCAGAATGAATATCTGCGGGAAAGCAAGGATCTGAGCACATTCATCCAGCTTGAACTGGCCACGATCAAGGGCCTGAAAGACCGGGGCTTGCGTCAGGCAAATTTTGCTGTGCTCAGAGGAACCTATATGCCGGCGGCATTAGTTGAAACTGCATATATTTCAAATGCTTCAGATGAAAAGCAGTTGAACAGCGCGAGATTCCGCACCAGGTTGGCCGAGGCAATCACTGCTGGCATTTTGAAATATATTGATCATTATCACAGGAAACTTGCCAGCGGTTCCTGAGATACTTGCAGGAATTTTAAATGTCAAGCAAAACAGCTAAAACCGGAAAAAATATGTACTGCTTTCAAGTACCGGTCAGAAAGCTTTACCCGTTTCTAGTCCTTGCTCTGGCGGCGATACTTTGTTGCACCACCTACCGGACCTATAATTCCCTTCACTGGGCCAAGGAGGCCTATAAGCAGGGAATGCGCACGAAAGAGGATCGGGAGCGTCAGCGAAAAACGCGCAACCCGAATCTTTCCCGCAGTGAAGTCCGGGGGGTGATAGTGCCTGGAGCACAGTTTTTCGAGGAGGCGGCCAGGAAATGCCTCGCCTTTCTGGCTCTGGCTCCCGAGGGCCGCCGTTCCGATGACGTGCTGATGCTGATGGGCAAGGCCTTTTTCGAACTCCGCCGCTTCATCCAGGCCGAATCCAGCCTTCAAAAACTTCTCGATACACAGAAAAAAAGTAAATTCCGCGATGACGCTCAGTACTATTTGATTCTGATTAATCTCGAACAGGACGACCCGTCTCTGGCCGAGCTGGGTATCGAAAGACTCCTGGATGAGTATCCCAAGAGCAAGTACAGGCCCTTGGCCCAGTTCCATCTGGGTCGGTCGTATTTCAAATTGGAAAATTACGAGCGCGCCCTGGAGGTTTTTTCCAGCCTCAGGAATAACTACCCCAAGTTCGAGCTGAAAGGTGAGGTGCTCTCTCATCTGGCCCGGATTCATTTCACACTGGAAGACTTTGAAAAAACGCTGCCGTTCTACGAAGAGCTTTATAAAAAAGGAAAGAACAATGAGCAGAAAAGGGAAGGCATAATTGGTATGGCTCGCTGCAAATCCAGGCTGAGCGAGCATGAGGAAGCACTGAAACTCTACGAAGAGGCCTTGCGCAGGGCCAAGTTTGACGATGAGCGCGCCGAGGCCAATCTGGGCATAAATGTCGAGTACACTTTCCTTAATCGGGAAGCTGAGGCAATGCAAAGCCTCGAAAAGATCATATTTGACAATCCGCGGACCGAATATTCAGCCGCCGCCTGGTATGAACTGGGACTGATTTACAAGGACTACAGCCAAACAGCGGGGCTTGATTCGATAGAGGTCGATAGCATCGCATTAGTGATTTTCAGGCTGAACAGTAAACGGCTCGAACCGTTGGAGGATCTCAGCCAAAGACTCCTGTCTTATAAACTCGCAGAAATGGCTTTCCGCAGCGTGCGCAGGGATGACCCGTATTCCCTGTTAGTCGAGCCTACCGATCAATTTATTGGAGATGTCCAGAACCTTTTTGGTATATATGAACAGATCGAAGCCAGCGATTCCACCACCAGCCGCGACGCTTTGGCCCGCCTGGAGTTTCTGCTGGCCGAGCACACTGAAAATATCGGCGAGATAGAACTTGCTCGTGCTGGATACGAGCGCGTGATTTTGGAGTACGCCAATACGATCTGGGCTCCCAAGGCCGCGATGAACATCGCCGGAACAAGCGCCCAACTCGAAGACACTACAAGGTACAGGCAGTCTCTGGAACTGGTCTTAGATAATTTTCCCGATACCCGCTACGCGGACAGGGCGAGACGTATGCTCGGCTTTCCGATTCCAGAACGCCCGCCGGGTTTTTACCTGGATGAACTCGCCGCTTTCACGCCCCCCAGGATTAGACGTAAGGAACCCGCTGCTATGGGAAGGGCCGTCGGAGCTGAGGCGCCAGGACAGGAAACCTGGCTCCAGATGCGAAGAAGGTTTTGGTGGAGCAGGTTCGGAACCTCGGGAGGTGGGGTTTGAAACCGGTTTTCGAGTGGGTCAGAGTAACCCAGATCAGTTCAGTGGCCGAGCGCACGTTCGTTATCGCCTTCAAAGAGCCGAAAAGTGCAGCCGCATTAGAGCCGGGCCAGTTCTGCATGATTTCTCCCTATCCGGGCAGCTCGAATGTATATCTCCCCCGGCCGTTCAGCTACTTCAGAGTCTCCGCCAATGACACTATTGAGATCCTTTTCCGCACCTTCGGCCGGGCCACCCGCTGGATGGCCAGTCTCACTCCCGGTGACAGAATTGGCGTTTTCGGACCTCTTGGCAATGCATTCAACCAGCACCCTGGTGCCGAACGAGTGATTCTCGCGGGCGGCGGCATCGGGATTCCACCGATTATCCTTCTGGCCGAAAGCCTATCCCGCCTGGCGAATCCGCCCCGGATCGACCTGATTTACGGGGAAGCCAGCGGTTCCCGGGTAGTGGACCTGGCGAAAGTGGTCCCGCCGCGGGTGTGCTGTCAAATAACGACCGAGGATGGAAAGATTGGTGTTAAAGGCCTGGTAACCGAGGAATTGAGCCGCATTCTCGATACCTGTAAGACTCCTCCAGCAGTTTACACATGCGGGCCCAGGGCGATGATGGCCGCTGTGGCCGGGATGCTTACCCCGGGAAAAGTTGCGCTGTTTGAGACCGCGTGTGAAGAAAACATGGCCTGCGGCAGAGGTATCTGCCAGGGCTGTGTGATCCCGGTCAAAGGGGAGGAGGATGCCACACGTTATGTCTGTTGCTGTACTGAAGGGCCGGTATTCAACGGATTCGAGGTCAAATGGGATTGAATCAGACAGTCAGGTGCATGGGACTGAGCTTCCAGAACCCGGTTCTGGTGGCAAGCGGCACGTTCGGCTACGGAGACGAATGCTACGATATCATGCCATTCAGCAGCCTCGGTGGGCTGGTTACCAAGACCATTACCGCTGCCAGGCGCGAGGGCAATCCCCCGCCGCGGATCGTGGAAACCGATGCCGGGATGCTCAATTCGATCGGGCTGGCTAACGTGGGCCTGGAATGTTTTCTGGCCGAAAAACTTCCCTGGATTGCCCAACATGCCGGCCTGGCCAAGGTGATAGTCAATATCGCTGGTTTCTCGGTGGATGAGTTTGTGGAAGTGGGAGCGGCGGTAGGTTCAAGGCCCGAGGTCGACGCGCTAGAAATCAATCTGGGTTGCCCGAACGTACGCGCAGGCTATATTCATTTCGGCGCAGACCCGGAAAGCGTGCGCAGGGTAATCTCAGGTGTCAGGAAAAAAGTAAACCTTCCGGTTATCGCCAAACTTACACCCAATGTGACAGACATCGCCTCCCTGGCGGAAGTTGCAATTGATGCCGGGGCCGACGCCCTGAGCCTGATCAATACCCTGCCGGGCATGAAAATCGATGTGGCAGAGCGGAGACCGGTTCTCGGCATGGGATTCGGGGGCCTGAGCGGCCCGGCGATCCGCCCGGTCGGCGTAGCCTGCGTGTATAAGGTCTGCCAGCATATGCAGCGCATGGACGCGCAGGTACCGATAATCGGAATCGGTGGGATAAGCTGTGGAACTGATGCTTTGGAATATATCCTGGCCGGAGCGAGCCTGGTCCAGGTTGGCACAGCCAGTTTCGTCCACCCCCAGGCCCCGGGCAATATCGCCCGGGAACTGGCCGAATACTGCGAAACCGAGGGAATCGGGAATATCTCCGATCTCGTGGGCCTGGCCCACCAACACTAAAGTTTCAATTCAGGAGTGCAATTAAAGATGGATTCGAACGAGGTACTGCAGCTGTTCAAAAAGTATGATGCTTTTCTCCAGGGCCATTTCCTGCTGACCAGCGGACTTCACAGCCCGCACTATTTTCAGTGTGCAAGAATCCTGCAGCACCCTGAACCGGCGGAAAGACTCGGGAAAAGTCTCGCTAAAAAGGTTTCCGGGTATCTTGACAGTAAAAATATAGATGCTGTTCTTTCTCCTGCACTGGGCGGCCTGATTATTGGTCATGAGCTGGGCCGCGCCCTGGGCTGCCGGGCGGTTTTCGCCGAGAGACAGGACGGCCGGATGCGGCTGCGCAGGTTCAGCCTGAAAGCGGGCGAACGGGTGGTGGTGGTCGAGGATGTGGTCACCACTGGCGGGTCGCTGCTTGAAACGGCTGCTATCGCCAGAGAGGCTGAAGCCAACATCATGGCGACCTGCTGCCTGGTTGACCGCTCTACGAGAGAGATTCCTGCACTGGCCGGCTTGGTCAGCCTGGCAAAAGTGGATGCTGTAGCCTACGACCCGGCCGCCTGCCCGCTCTGCAAACAGGGTACCCCGCTGATCAAACCGGGAAGCCGGCAGGTTTCGAAAGGAAGTTTTTAATGGAGAAATTTTTCATCTACAACACGCTTACACAAAAAAAAGAAAAGCTCGAACCCATGGAGCCGCCTCTTGTCAGAATGTACTGCTGCGGGCCCACGGTTTACGATTACGCACATATCGGAAATTACCGCACTTTCGTTTTCTCGGACCTGCTGCGCCGCAGTCTTTTGCTTCACGGTTTTGAACTCAAAGAGGTAATGAATATCACCGATGTGGACGACCGCACGATCGCCGGTGCCGCCAGCCAGGGCAAAAAGCTCGGTCGATACACACAGCCCTTCCTAGACGCATTCATGGAGGATCTCCGGGATCTTAGGATCCAGCGGGCCGAGCACTACCCTCGCGCTACAGAGCACATCGGCGATATTATCGAACTCGTAGCCGCCTTGAGAAGTGCGGCCTGGCCTACCAGAGCGATGACTCGGTTTACTACCGGATATCCGCGTTTCCCGGTTACGGCAAGCTGAGCCACGTAGATTTCGAGGGCATCCAGGAGGGGGCGCGGGTAGATCAAGACAACTACGACAAGGAAAGCGTTCGGGACTTCGCCCTCTGGAAAGGCGGGAAAGAAGAGCAGGTTTTCTGGGACAGCCCTTGGGGAAAGGGAAGGCCGGGCTGGCATATCGAGTGCTCGGCGATGAGCATGAAATACCTCGGGGAAACCCTGGACATCCATCTCGGCGGGGTAGATCTCTGCTTTCCGCACCATGAAAACGAAATCGCCCAGAGCGAGGGGGCAACGGCTAAGCAGTTCGTGCGCTACTGGGTGCACGCCGAGCACCTTCTGGTGGACGGACAAAAGATGAGCAAGTCCCTAGGAAATTATTACACTTTTCGCGACCTTAAAGAGAA
>JAUVUV010000229.1 GCA_030604975.1 Candidatus Glassiibacteriota bacterium
CTGCTGTCTGTTGTCATTACGAAAAAAGTATGGCCTGACCCTGGGGATTCTGGGACTGGCACTTTTGCCGCTCGTTTCCTATGGCGCCTTTTCGATGTGGGAGGGGTGGTATATCCTGCCGAATTCCGTACTATTCAAGGGCAATATCAGTTTTTTCTCAGCCGGTTATTCAGCCAGGCAGATTGCTAAAAAGATAATCTTCGGTTACTATGGGCTGGCTCTGAATCCCCATCTCTTGATCCTGATACTCGTTGCTCTCAGCATACTTTATTTCCAGCTAAAAGATCGATCGAGCCGATGGAAGTATTCGACTGTATTGTGCATTATATTTCTAGCCACTGCGCTGTTACACATGCAGTTCGCCCGGACACACAGTTTCTTCCGATACGAGGCGTACCTTGTGGCTTTGGGTCTTTATATCGCAGCAATATCTTTACCAGATATAATTCGCCCGGAATTCAAGACCTTGCTGAAAAATGGACAGATTATGCGGGTGATCATTCTCGCAGCTGCTTTTTGTGTTGGTTTTTCACCCCTGTTTCTCCGGGGTGTAAGAGAACTGATCTGGCTCCCTCCGGCCGCGAAGAATATTTACGAGCAACAGTATCAGATGGCCATGTTTTTAAAAGAGTATTACAAGGGAAATACTGTGGCAGCTAACGATATCGGCGCGATCAATTACTTTGCGGATATCGATTGTCTGGACGTATTCGGCCTGGGAAGTCTCGAGGTGGCCAGGCTGCGAATATCAGGCAGGTACAACGGGGAATCTCTCAGTAGATTGTCCCGATCAAAAAATGCCAGGATCGCGATCGTTTACAAGAAGTGGCTCGAAAGATATGTTGGTGAAGTGCCGCCGGATTGGATCGAGGTCGGAGAGTGGAGAATATTGAGAAATTTAGCCTGTGGGGACGATGTTGTGACTTTTTATGCAATCGGGCCGGATGAGGAACCGGTCCTGGCAGCCAATTTGAGGGAGTTCTCCGGCCGGCTGCCCAAGGAGGTAGTTGAAAGCGGGAAATATCTGTATCAGTGATGAAGATTAATCAATTGGCATTAACAATTTGGCCAAAAGGGTTTTGATAAGATTTCCATTGAGTTATGTTAAAACTGGTTTTAGTTTAAAAACCAAATCTGATATCTCAAACGGCTCTGGCGAGAGGCTCTCTGTGGGGCCTGGCCGCCGGGCAGTTCGATTTTCCAGGTAGTTTATTGTAATTATTTAAGGAGCAGCAGATGAGTTTTTTAACGGCAAGAAACCTTGGGCTGCTGACAGCCCTCCTTCTTATCTCAGCCGTTTCTCTAAAGGGGCAGAGACGGGAGGTTTTTGACTCTTCGCTGCCTATCCTTCTCAGAAGAGAGGAAGCTGTCAAAGCCCCATCGACCAGAATCGCTCAGGAGGAATTGATTCCCCTGGATGGAAAGGTAGACCGGAATGTCTACCGACTCGGCCCTGGAGATGAGGTGGATGTGTCTATCTGGAACACTGAACCTTTTACCTCTTACGATTTGTTCGTTTCTGCAGAGGGCAGGCTTCTGGTGCCGCCGGCCGGAGTGCTCGAAGTGTCGGGGATGACCCTGGCCGAGGCTGAGGAATTTCTGGCCCGCCAACTTGCAGCCTATTTTAGTGACGAGGCCAGTATCTCGCTTTCTCTGATCAACCCCCGCACTTTCAGGGTTTACACCGCCGGGGCGGTTCTCCTGCCTGGTACCTATGCCGTGAGCGCGGTCGACCGGGTGAGCGATTTGATCAGGGCTGCCGGAGGAATCAAGCGCGGAGGGTCTAAACGACGTGCAAGGTTGTTGAACAAGGAGCATGAACTTCTGGAAGAGGTGGACCTGATGCGCCATGAATCCATGGGCAATTTATCTTACAATCCCCGCCTGCTGGATGGCTGCATAGTCGAGGTACCCCCTATCGAAAATTATGTGATCTTCACCGGAAGGTTCCCCAACCTTTCCGGCTTTGACACAGTCAGAGTCAAGGACTGGAACCTGGAGGAAGCCACCGAATTCACCCTGGAATTTCTTGAAGGGGAAACTCTGATGGACCTGCTCGCTCTCGCCGGCGAACCACAGATGCCTGATACCTCCCTGGTCGGCAAAGTGCTTGTAAGCCGGGCTGACTGGAAGGACCATAATTATGTCGAGCTTACCGAAGAGATGCTCGATGAGAAACTGGAGTATGGTTCCCACTACCAGTTCCCTATACGAAACACCTGGGTTTTCGTTACCGGAAGTACAAATAACTACGGCCGTTTCATCTACCAGCCGGGCTGGACTGTGCAGGATTACCTGGGCCAGGCCGGCGGGCCCAACTGGAACGGCTCGAGAAAAACGATCTACCTCAGGCGGAGCGACGGCACGGAGTTCAAGTGTAAACCCACGGAAAAAGTATTTCCGGGTGATAGTATCTACATACCTGAAAAATTTCATTTCGATCGCATGCTGCCGGTGCTCGCCGGAGTATTTTCCGCGCTCATTTTTGTCATTTTCGGATAATTGCAGCAGGGGGTTTGTGTTTTGGCGGAGAGGACTTACAAGCCGACTGATGTCTTTTCCATTCTTCTGCGCAGATGGAAACTGTTGTCAACTGCATGCTTTCTGGTGGCCCTTGTGGCCGGAATTGTCAATTTCTTCTTTCTTCCGCGGTGGTTCGAGGCCACAACAGTAATTATGCCTCCCCAGGAAAAATCGAGGTTCGGCGGCCTGGGAATGTTGCTTTCCAGGATCCCCGACCTGCCGGGAGGGATCAGCCGGATCGCAAGCGGAATGGCCGGCTTCAGCCAGTCCCAGTACGACTTTGTAGTGATCCTGAGCAGCCGCACCGTGGCGGACTCTTTGATCGAGAAATTCGACCTGGAAAAGGTGTATAAAACCGAATACCGATTCAAGGCCAGGGAAGAACTCCAGTCTCATACGAAAATCGACTTCCCGCCCGAGGGCCAGGTCATTGTTACAGTAGAGGCAAAGGAGGATTCGGTTCTGGCCAGAGACCTGGCCTATGAATATTTCGTGCAGTTGAACAATATCCTTTACAGCAACGTGGTCTTTTCTGCATCCAACAAGCGTAAATTCCTCGAGGAGCGTTTGGCTGAAACCAAACAAAAACTCGTGGTGCTCGAGGACAGCCTTCAGAGTTTCCAGGAGGAAAAAAAGGTAGTGACAACCGCCGAGCAGCCGAGCGGAATAATCGAACTGATCACTCTCCCGGTAAAAGGAAGCCTCGAGATGCTGGCCATGCTCCAGGCCGAGCGGGAAAGCAGGTCTATCAAACTGCGCGTAAAGCAGTCCCTCTACCGGTCGCAGCACCCGGATATAACCCTGTTGAAAAAGCAAATCACCGAGCTGGACCGTACCATCCGCAGGATCGAATCGGAAATTCCCGGCATCGCTCTTGACTTCGCCAGACTTTACAGGGCGGTTAGAATCCAGGAGGAGCTGTTTCTGTTGCTTTCGGCCCAGTTGGAAGAAACACGGATCAACGAGGCGGACGACACTCCCTCGGCCGTTCTGCTGGATGAGCCTGTTATCCCGGAATACAAGAGCCGGCCGAAAAAGCTGCTGAATATCCTGATCACAACAGCAGCGGCGTTTATCCTCTGCTCGGTTTTCGTGGTGCTGGGCGAAAGGCGCAGGAGCTCTTCAACGACTATCTAAGCAACATTTTCATTTTCTTGGGAAATATCCGCCACTCTGCGCTTTTATAGCAGGCTTCGGTCTCCGCACGTCACTCCTCTGCAAGCCTCTATCATTCGGGAATTAATCTATTTATATGCGAAAGAGAACAGGCGGCCTGAGTCTCAAGCTGGGCAAGGGCATGCGCCACTTTATTGTACGTGAGGGATTCGATCCGGTTTACGGGGCGCGGCTGCTCAAGCGGATGATCCAGAAATGGATTCAGGGCCCGCTTGGCCGCTATGTGCTGGAAAACGAGCCTCCCGGAGACACGGTAATTACTGCTTATTTCAATCCGGAAATCCAGACAGTCAGTTTTCAGGTGGATGAAATAAAGGCCAAATCTGTCTGATTTGGCATAATATATCAATCAGAGGCAATTGTCTGCCCGTTTGGCGTAATTTATCTGTCAAGTGGGCAGACTTGGCTCTGCTGTGTTTTTTGAAAAATTATTTGCATAATTAGGATAAGTTGTTTATTTTCATAAGTCTATTTGACCGGGAAAGCCGGGAAAGGTTAACTGGTACACCTTTTGCTTTTAGCTCTGGACGGTGTGGTAACTTCAGCAGAGAGATCAACGAGATGCCAATCTATGAATACGAATGCACTGATTGCGGGAACCGGTTCGAGGTTCTTCAGGGTATCGCTGAAAAACCCAATTTGCACTGCGGCAACTGTAATAACGGTGGCAGTATCCGGCGGATTTTGAGCCCCGGCGCTTTTGTTTTCAAGGGTACCGGTTTTTACGCAACCGATTACAGAGCGAAAAAGCAGAAAAAGGAAAAGGCCGAAACACCCGCCTGCAATGCCTGCCCTGAGGCCAGCGGCTGCCCTGCGGCGAAAAAAGACGATTAATATTTTTTTACCTTGTTTGTTAGCACTCTTTCTAAGAGAGTGCTAACAGTTAATCTCTAACTTCTACTATTTTCCATAGTTCCAACCATCAAAACTTTAACCTAATGAGGTGTAGTTATGAAAATCAAGCCCTTAGCTGAC
>JAUVUV010000347.1 GCA_030604975.1 Candidatus Glassiibacteriota bacterium
CGCGGTATCCCATCCTCTGCTTGAGCGCGTTGAAACCGCCGGGATAGCGCTCGTGATAGCGCGCCAGGTTATCGGCCTCGGTCCACAGCGACCAGTAGTTTGCGCCAAGGTCCAGCACGTGCATGATCGCCCATTCCATCCGGTTCACACCGCCCTCGTCCAGAGGCAGCCGCTCGATATCGTAGTGGCGGTCGTTGCCCTGCTCCGTGACCACAGCCAGCCAGGGCGGACGGTTGGAGAGGCGCTCAACCTGGATCGACTCCTCGATCAGGTCGATACTGTCCGAGCGCAGCCAGCAGCCTGAGCGCACGCACCTGTCCAGAACCCCGCGATTGCCGGTCTTGCTGATATCCGGCTGTGTGTTGACCGCCAGCGGCAGATGTTTCCAGGTCTCTATCTGGAACTCTGACATGCTGACCATCGTTTTTTCCGCTGTAAGGTAATCCGGGAACGGATTGGGAATGTTGCCCGTATGGCCCTCGCCCCAGAAACCGTACATCATCAGATCCATGTATTCAAACAGAGGGTTGTTGTCGAACTCGGCTGCCAGGAGTTCGTTTAATTCCCTGAACGCTTTCTGGAATTCCGGGTGGTCGTAGCGCGGTTCATGGAAGTCGAAATCTCTCCCGCGGCCTTTGCCGATATTGACAATCGGTATTTTGTCATGAAGGAAATCCGGCATGGAGATATGTTTCGGCTGGATATTGGGGCTGGAAAGCTGTATCCGGAAACCCACTCGCAGGCCGTGCGCTTTTGCAGCCTGGATGGTCAGTTTCCAGACCGGGTGAAAGTCCAGCCGTCCGGGCCTTTTCTGGATGTCACGCCAGTCGCAGCGGATGTAGAGAATATCCACGAATGGAAGGCTTGAAAGTTTTTCCACATGCTGCTCGAGGGTTTCCTCGCCCCGCCGTGCGGCCTGCGAGGGACCGCCCTCCTCCCACGTATATCCGACTAGCCCGAGGCCGAAATTCTTCACCGGCTCTTTCGAGGGGGTGGTGTTGGCGATATTGCGCCAGCCCTCGTCCTGGTCGATCCCGAAAGGCCCCTGGTTCAAACGATCGGCTACCGGGGGGCCTGGGCCGAAATCGTAGCCGTCCCACCTGTGAACAGGCACGTCCGCCTGGGAAGGTTTAGCTCCAAGGCCTGAGGCTAATAGAGCCCCGGCCCCGGCTGCCTTGAAAAAATCCCGTCTTCTGGCCATCTAACCTCCTGAAAAAGAAGAATACAGGTTAATAACTGATTTATCATGTCATAATTTCTGAAGCGCATGCTGATTGTGAATTAATCCCGGATTATTCATAAATCAGTAAAATGTTATGTTTCCCCAGGGTCTGGGTTTCATGAATAATCCGGGTTAATTGATATACGCACCGCCGGGAAGAAGGTACTCCACAGGCCAGTTCTCCTGCATACGCTCCACGATTTCCGACCATTTGACAAGCTTCCCGGCCTGGCCTGGCAATAGTTCAACCTCGGGCAGAAGCTCAGCAATGTGGGAGGCCAAAGTGTAAGCCTCCCCGGCACCGGAGACCAGAAGATTGCGCGAGCCGAGACATTCGGCGGCAAAGCGGGAGACTATCTCGGCATCCTCGATCATCTGAAAGTAATACGGCCTGCCGACAAGCAGAGAGTTGTAAACGTAGTTGGCCAGCACACCGGACAGCGAACTGTAGTACTGTTTGTCGAATTCCACTGCGGCAAGCGAGGGGTCGTCCACCGAGACCACGCTGTAGATCATTCTGTTTTCCCCCTGTGCGCGGAAATCGAACGAAAGCACTTCAAAGCCCTCATCGAGGTATTTCCTTATCCTGGGCATATCCTTTGAGGATACCTTGCCCCTGGAGCCGACCAGCAGAAGAGTCTTTTGTACTTTCACGCCTGGCTTGTGGATGCGGAGCAGTGGTATAGAAAGCAGGCTGCTGTGGTGGAGAATGTAACGCTCGACTGCCATACCCTCGAAAGTGGCACTGCCAACCTTTTCCCAGGCGATCTCGTTCAGTGAAGGGTAGTTTTTCCAGGGAGCTACATCCCAGGAGTCAATACCCGGATAGAAACTGTTGCGGTAGAATTGTCTGAGTGTGATGGATACCCGGTTTTTCCTTTCCCTGTAGTAATCCCTGATCAGCTCGGTCAGCCCCCTGGCGTCAGGATAATCGGAAAGCACCTGGCCGGTCTTTGTGCACCAGAGAGCCTGTTCATCAAGAACTTTCGTGGAGTCGAGACCCGGCCTTTCAGGCATTTGGTTAAATCTGTCCAGGAAGGCGAAGGCAAACTCCTGGTTGTAGTTTGAAAAGCTGTGACGGTGGTAGCCCTCGGTGAGAGCGATCCGGTCTGCATGACCGAACCTGCGATAGACAGCTTCTACCTCTCGGAAACTCTTGCGCGTGCCTTCGATAGGGAAGAAATCCTCTACTGCCGCACTGACTACCACGGGCCGTGGATAGGTCAGCAGAAGAAGCCCCGGGTGGTCGATCCCGGCGGAGACCATCCGGAAAATATCCTGTTCCGGGTCGCTGTCCGGGTCGGCGAAAATACGGTTGTTCATTCTCATCGGCAGGGCGCTGATATAGCAGGATGGCGCCGCCGCCACGATTCTCTCATCCAGCGCGGCGATATGCGAGCTCTGGAAGCCTCCGCCGCTGGTTCCGGTTATCGAGATCCTCGCTCCGTCCACTTCCGGCCGGGTGAGAAGGTAGTCGAAGGCGCGGATGCCGTCCCAGATTTCCCAGCGCGCCAGGTTGGCCCCGGCCAGGTAAGCCAGATTGCCTAAAACGGCGTGCTCTCCGCAGACCCGGTTGTACCGGCTCCTCTTTCGCCGGCTGTCCCAGAACTGGCTGCGCTCGCCCTGGCCCACAGGGTCCCAGCAGAGTACCACGTAACCCCTCTTGGCCAGCCGGGCCGAGATTTGCTGGTAGCTCGTATGCGCCTTGCCGATCGGCGAGTGGCCGCAACTGACCAATACAGCGGGCCTGGGTTCGGCCACACCATCAGGCAGGTAAAGAAGTCCGGTCACGTGAAACCCGGGCAGGCTTTCGAATACCACTTTCTCGATCCGATAGCCGTCCATCTGAATACGGCCTGTTATCCGGGGATTCAGCGGCGTTTTTTTATCAGGCAGGCCGCCGATTATCTCCAGAAGATTCCGCCGCAGTTCCCGCTGGAGTTCGAGAAATTCGGTCTCGGTGCGGATTGCCCCCAGTTTCGTCTGCCTCAGCTCATCCAGCCTCCAGGCAGCATCGACCTGGTAGCGAAGATACGGTGTGATCCGCCGTCCGGGCGAGACCCCCTTTCGCAGAACGATAAACGGGTCCGGGGAAGACTCTCCGGCGGCTGGAAACCCGGTGGTTGCCAAAAGGAGAGCCGGGACGAGAAACAAAAAGGCTTTTCTTGCGCATAGTTTTGTTATGAAACGGTCTTTTCGCACGGGATCACCCTCGGGAATAATTAAACAGTGGCAAAAGAACAACTCAAGGCGCGCGGCCTTGAATTCACTCTAAAAAATAAAGCCAGTAGCTAAAAAGCCATGTGCCTTTTCCAGGGAGCCTTGCTGATGTGTCTGGTATCCTTCACGGTAGGAGTTCC
>JAUVUV010000097.1 GCA_030604975.1 Candidatus Glassiibacteriota bacterium
ACAGTTATCTGGCGGGTGTCCGCGAGATGACCCGAAAGGCCGGGGTACTTCTTATATTTGACGAGGTAATCACCGGTTTTCGCCTGGCCGCAGGGGGGGCACAGGGGCGTTTCGGCGTGATCCCCGATCTCACCTGCCTCGGAAAGATTATCGGCGGCGGATTTCCGGTGGGCGCTTTCGGCGGCAGGCGCGAGATAATGGAACACCTCTCGCCGCTCGGGCCGGTTTACCAGGCGGGTACGCTTTCAGGAAACCCCTGTGCAGTAGCTGCAGGACTTTTCGTTCTGCGCAAACTGATGTCAGAGCCGCCCTACAGCCGTCTCGAGGAACTTGCCTCGCGCCTGGAAAACGGTATCCGGAACAACCTGGAAAGTCTCGGGATTGAACTTACGGCAAACCGGGTCGGCAGCATGATGACCCTGTTTTTCACAAGAGGTCCGGTAACTGATTTTGTCTCGGCCAAGAGCTCGGATACTGCTGCGTTTGGCCGGTATTTCAACGAAATGCTTAATCGGGGCGTTTTTATCGCACCGAGCCAGTTCGAGGCCGCGTTCGTTTCCACCGCCCTGACAGAGGAAAATATTGACCGAACAGTGGAAGCCAACAGAGAGGCGCTAAAAACATGTCTCAGATAAACTTACCCTTAACAAGGATCAGTCTCGGGATGCTCCGAAGTAAACTTGAGATCTGCTTTTGTTTCGCATTCGTCGCAGCATTTCTTTTCTCTGCCTGCTACCGGGAACTTAAAGTACCCCCGAGAGTTATTTTCGGTCCCGAGGGTGTGCCGCAGATCAGGGTACGCCTGCTTAACCGGGCGGAAAAAGTGAGCCTGAAAGCCGGTGAGCACGGTATCCTGATTTCGGATGCGGCAAGTGGTGCAAAGATCGCCGCTCTTGCTTCGGGTCAGGGGTGGGATGTGGTGAGATTCGGCCCTGCAATGGAACTTCGCGTGGCCACACCGGACGGGCAGGTCAGCCAGCCCCACCCGCAGGGCATTCGGGTGGTGGGCCTGGGCAATCCAAGTGTTGTGGAAATCGGGGGCCGGCTTTACCGGGGTGCCATTCTAATCCACAGCGGTGCAGAGGGAAGAATGATGGTGGTCAACAGCCTGCCTGTCGAGCAATATCTTCGCTCTGTGGTGCCTGCTGAAATCGGTCCTCTGGACTTGCACTATCTGGAAGCCTTGAAAGCCCAGACCGTAGCCTCGCGCAGTTACGCGATGTCAATGATGGAGCGAAACTGGAATTTCGCTTTCGATCTGACTGCGGACACCGACGACCAGGTCTATAAAGGAATGAAAAGCGAGACTCCGGCTGCTGACCGGGCAGTCTACGAAACGATTGGCGAATGCCTCACACATAAAGGAAAGGTTGTGCCTGCCTTTTATCACAGTACATGCGGAGGGAGAACCGCGGAGCCGGAAGAGGTGTGGGGCAGGCAGTTCGCCAGGGATAATCCTTACCTGAAATCAGTGAAAGACGGTGACCGGGACCAGGAGTCGAGGTGGTATTCCTGGAAAATTACCTGGACAAGGAAGGAATTACTGGAGGGGATCAGAAAAGCGCTTCCCTCTGTAGTCAGTCTTGCCCTGAGCGATATCGGCGAGCCACAGGATATCGAGGTGATGGAGAAAGGACGCTCCGGCCGCAATGTGCTGCTCAAGGTCACCACCGAAAAACGGGTCCTTCAGATCACAGGTGACCGGATAAGAAGAGTGCTGCGCCAGGGCGACGGCTCATTGTTGCCGAGCACCTGGTTTAACCTGTCAGTGGAGCAGGAACCGCGCGGTGCGGTTATAATCGCCGAGGGAAGAGGATTCGGCCACGGGCTGGGCATGTGCCAGAGCGGGGCGAAAGCACGGGCAGATGACGGTGATTCCTACAGAAGCATCCTGAGAGCTTATTACCGCAAGCTGAAAATTGTGAAGATGTATTAGTAAATGAAGGATTAAAAAAACAGGGACACGACATACCATGCCCCTGTTCATTAAGATTAAAAATGAATATGCTGGAGCTTTATTTCCGGGTTAGTTCCTTTTGCTAAGGTGTTTTTATACTTTGTCTGACTGTAACCAGGTTGTAGCACTGGTCGTAGGCCTGGACAGTCACTGTGTGCTCGCCTGGAGAGACTTTCTCCCATACCAGCCGGAAATCCTCCTCAAGGCTGTCCTGGATTTCGTCCACAGGCGCCACCCGCCTCGCTTTTTCAGCATCCACGGCAACCTCGACCCGTTCGATTCTGCTTGTCTGATCCCGGACCTTAAAACTGACCTCGAATCCCAGACCGTTATTGAGCTTAGAGACGCGAAAATTCTGGATCGAGGGCGGTGTGTTGTCCACAGTGAATACAGGGCTTATCCGTTCCGAGCTTTCAGCGCGACCGCCTGGATTATCTAAAGAGTCATGGGCCGTGACCTTAAGCAGGTATTTACCATCGGCCATGGATTCGGTGTCGAAAACGACAGAATTTTCCGCAATGTTGAGCTCCAGGGGCCGCCAGGTCGACTCCGAGATTCCCCGATAGTGTACGTTGTAGCGCAGCTCGTCGCCATTCGGGTCGTTGGCGTTCCAGCCCGCCATGCGAAACCTTTTCTCGTATTCCTTTTTGCCCTGGAACGGGTTTTCCGTAGAGCGCTTCTTTTTATTGTTCAACAGTTTTTCCACTTCATACGGATAAGTCTTTTTCACCTCCGGTTTTCCCACAGTAGATGGCGGACGCTTAACAAAAAGGCCTTGAGGCATAAGGCGTATCGGACTTATCATCGGGGGGCGATTACGGCGCAAGTAGGAAACCGTGACTTCGGTTAGCCTTGGAGTCACACCCGGATTATCGCTCTCCAGGACCGCCTGCCACTGGAAATACCTTCGTGGAGGGGAGGAAATATCCGCTCCTGACTTTTCTCGTAACGATTCAGACCACAGGCTCCAGGTGGTATCCGGACGAGCCGTATTACCGGAACGGGTCCGAAAATACACCCTGGTGGAAGAGGGGATTTGACCTTCCCATGAGATTCTGCCCCATTTCGAGGGGAGACCCCCATTGAGTACCTTGCTCGTGAAAGTGCCCCGGGACAGGTAACCTTTCGCGACCTCGAATACCTTGCCGGGATTGCCAGTGCAGATCAACATGCGCCCGGCAACAGGCAGGAATCCGGTGACATCACTTTCCTCGAATGAATTCAGCAGCGTGAGCTCGCCTCGCTTATCCACAACCAACAGGTTGTTTTCCTCTTTTTTCGAAACGAACACCGCTCGGCCGTCTTCCATCATCCCAAGGGACATTACCGTTTCTCCGGTTCCCCGCCAGAGGCGTGTGACAAAGCGGTCCTGATCGAAAAAATAAATCTCGCTGTTGGCTGCCGGTCCCCTGAGTTGCGAGGGTCTTCCAAGGATAAATTGCTGGGGGGCCTTTGAACTCTCGCCCTCCTTTGAGTCTTTCTCATTAGAGGGCGTGTCGGTCGAAATCCCGGGCTGAGGCAGGATCCCTTTCGCCTGTTCGGCAGGTGTTTGGATTTCGAAAGCGGCAACGAAAAGATTGTTTTGACTGTCAACCACGATTGATCTGATATCTTTTAACGGACTGTCGTAAATGATAGATACACTCCCCCCGGGATCTACCTGATAAAGAAGAGCGCTGCCGCTTGAGCCTGCAAGAAGGTTTCCCTTGCGGTCGAAAGTCATGGAAAGTATATGCGCCTCCTCAGAATCAAGAACGAGTTCGCCGTTTCCGCTACGATCCACCCTGTAAATCCTGCCTTTCGATCCCACTGCCACGTAGAGCTCGCCATCCGGTCCGAATTCCAGATCCCAGATATATTTCTCCTCGGGATCGAAAAAAGTTTCACCCTGGGTTTTTCCTTTCGGTACCCGGTAAACTCTGCCCTCAGGCGAAGCGCCGACAAAAAGATCGCCGTTGGCGTTCACAGCCAGTGCATACACATCCGGTTCGAGAGCATCGTAGACAGTGGCGGTATCACCTCTGGCGGATATTTTCAGCACCCGGCCCTCATGCCCGGTGGCTGCGTAGCGTGCACCGCTGCGGTTGCTTACCAGGGTCCAGATATAGGGTTCTCCGATGTCAGTTATCAATTTTACGTTCGGCGCCAGGGCCAGTGATTCATCGGCAAGGATAGATACACCCTCCGCTTTGCCGCTCATGAAATCATTCCTTGACCGGCTGGTCCAGAATTGCGGACCATCCGCTTCGACCCCGGCAGCCAGGCAAATAAGAAACAGGGTTGAGCTGCAAATAGCTGATTTGAGCAAACTTTCCTCCATCGATTTCAGAATTTAAGAAAACTGATAAAAACAAATTAGAGTTTTCAGGGACGCGGTTTCAAATCGACCTGGATCACCTTGAAACCGTTGACCAGATAGCCGGTCGGTTTTTCTATTTCAACCAGAGTCAGGTCATTCAGTGGAAGGGTTGCTCCCGCTGATTTGTCGGACTGCAGCAGGGACCAGACAGAAGGCGGCAGGCCGGTCATCTCCCGTCCTCCAAGAATCAGACCCTTCTCAAGCTTAACCACTTTGAGATAGAGACAGTTATTTTTCTTAGTCGAGTTGATCAAGCGCACCAGGTGCTCGAGACTGGTATAAAGAAACCGGTTCGGCGAAAGTTGAAATTCGGTTCTTGTTATGATGTCTGCAGCACCGACCATAATAAAAAGTTTCGTATCCGAATCGGCAGCCGGCATTACAACACTGAATCGCTCCTTGAATTTAGGGCCGGTGTAAGGATCGAGAACGACTTCAATCCTCACGCTGTCGCCAGGATAAACTGTTTTACGGTCCAGGTATACCTCGCGCACTTGTACGCGCGGGAAACCTTCCTCCGCATCCACCTCAAGCTCGATCTTCTTGATTTGTGCCGGGCCGTAATAGTTGCTGTACAGGTATTGAATGATGATCTGCAAAGCTTGAGTGAGTTGGCTGGCAGCCATACTGCCGGCGTACATGTTGTCGATAGTTATCGGCTCGGTTCCCTCAATATCGATTTTGCCGCTTACCCTGAGAGTCTGCTCGCTGAGAGCATCGCTCACCGGCCCAAGGGAATTGATCAGAGTGATCGCTCCCAGGACTGGCGTAAGCATTTTGTGGCGCACCAATTCGTAGCGGAAACTTTCCACTTTCGGCCCGGGCAATTTCAACACGATATTCAGAGGGATCATATTAGGCTGGCTGCCTACGATACCGAATACACCGTTGGTGTGGTCTGTTTTGATGCTGCCCATGAAAGTGGTGCTGTTGGAAATCTTGAACGATTGGGCGATGTTCGGCAGCACGGTTACGATTTCTGCGGCGGTCATCGGGAAATCGACCGGGCCGAAGTTGAGGAATGGATGGCCGAAAGCCAGGAAACGGTCGCCGTCCCGAAGGGTGAGCGTACCGGTGGCAGCAAGAGAGATGTCTCCTCTTATCAGTTGGGCACTGACTGCCGATCCTGCCTCAAAAGTTGGATTTCGGGCTGCACTCCTGGGTTCGTCACCTGCATTTCCACCCATCAGCGGCACCAGACCGAACGGAGCGAAAATTTTGCCAAAACGTTTGACCACCTCGGGATGGCAGCCGGAGAAGATCAGCGGAACCTCGAGCCTGGTCAGCGAGGCGCCGCCGGCAGTGAAACTGCCTGCGGCAGGCCCGCTTTCGCCAAAGGTGCCATCCAGCAGTGGATTGGCTGGGGCCTCGAAGGGGTTATAGAGCTGGGTTGCTCCGGCCGGCGGGCCTGCCGCGGCGCCGCTTTGCGGCGCGGCGGCGCCGAATGCCCCGAAGCTGGATTCTATTTCGAGCATCTGCTCGATCGGTGTTATGCCGAATATCGGATTCTTGGAAAACTGCCAGCCGTAAGCCATAGCCCCGATAAGTTTGCCGTCGATATAAATCGGGCTGCCGCTCATTCCACCAATGACGCCGGTATACTGAAGGCGGTCTCCCTGAAGTTCAGCAAGTATGATATCTTTCTTGGGAAGGAAATTTTTGAGAGTTCCGAGGATTTTTACATTAAATTCATCGATCTTGTCACCTTGGAAAACAGTCTTGCCGACACCCACCATCCCTGGTTCAACTTCGGATACAGGCATGATCGGCAATGGGGCGCCTTCACGAGCAATAGATAGAGTGGGGAAGGCAAACAAAAAACCCATTAGAAAAAATGAAATTCTGACAATTAAAGAATACATAAGACCTTTCAAGTCGAAAAAGTATCTAAAACGAGATTAAGAATAAAAAGGGTTATAAAAAACTACTCGTATAATCATATTATGTCAACTATTCAAAGGATAAACCGGCTTTTATATAATAAAATCTAAAGGCGAAATTGTTCCAACAGGCAAGAACTTAAATCGGTGGCTGATCCTGGTATTTTTTACCTAATATGAGAAGGATAACCCAGAGAACTAAGATTGTGATCAGGTTGCATAGAATCGGGTGAATCAAGCCCATGCCCGCGGGCAGGTAACCGAAAAAGATACTGACAAGAGCAACGACAATTGCATAAGGCAGCTGAGTTCTGACATGGTCGACATGGTCAGCACCGGAGGACATGGAACTCATGATCGTTGTATCGCTGATCGGGCTGCAATGGTCTCCGAACACTGCGCCAGAGAGGATAGCCCCGACCGTGCCGACCATGGTCAGTTCTACAGAACTGGCGGGTAGGTTTGCATCCATTGGGAGGTGGTAAGAAAGAGGGATGATAAGCGGCATCAGAATCGCCATCGTGCCCCAGGATGTGCCGGTGGAGAAACTGGTAATTGCAGCGAGCACAAAAGTGATCGTCGGCAAAAGTCCAGGGGTGAGAAAACCGCGGGTTACTGTGAGAAGGTAAGTTGCGGTTTGAAGTTCTGTGCAGACAAGCTGGATCACCCTTGCAAGGGTTAGAATTACCATTGCCAGGATCAGCGACTTGAAACCTATCATAAAAGCATCTACCGACTGCCGCAGAGTCAAGATTTTTTGCAAAAAGATCAGGCACAGGCTGGCCAGCACACCCGCAAAAGCAGCCCAGAGCAAAACCTGAAACGGATCAGCGGCGCCGACAATGTTATAGAGGGTAATCTCCTTACCGGAGGATTGAAGTTCGGCCAGGCCGCTTTTATAAAGGCCGTAAATAAGCACCACGCTCATTGCGGCGATCGGGATAATGGCGTTGTACCATCGCGCAGGAACATCCGAACTCGCATGAAGTTTGGTCATCTCCTCGTCGATCAGCGGCTGGGCTTTGGAATCAAGTACCTCTCCGGTTTTGATTGCGCGCATTTCCGCCCTGTACATCGGGCCGAAATCGCGCTGGCTGAGAACCACCATCAGCACGAAAATCAGGCAGGCCCAGGAGTAAAAATTGTAAGGCAGGGCTTTCAAGAAAAGCCAATAGGCATTCTCTTCCAGACCGAGCTGGGAAATACTGCTCGAAAGAAGAGCCAGTTCGAATCCGATCCAGGTGGAAATCAGGGCGATACTGGCTACTGGCGCGGCGGTTGAGTCAACGATAAAAGAGAGTTTTTCCCGTGAGACCCGCATTTTATCTGTAAACGGTCGC
>JAUVUV010000172.1 GCA_030604975.1 Candidatus Glassiibacteriota bacterium
GGGATCAGCTTCGGCGGCGGGATCATGCGCTCCATTGGAGGCAGGACGATCAATTTCAGCTACGCCTACCGGAACAAGGGAAGGCTCACTGCGGATAATTTCTTCACTGTTAGCCTTGGCTTCTAAAAGGCAACTGTGATCAAACGCTAACCTTTACAGATCTCCCGGCCCGGCCTTTGCGGCGGGTCGGGAGATCTTTTTTTACATGCTTTACAGGGCGGAAGTTTTCTGGCTGTCTTTAATATCAGCTATCACAGCTGAGATCGATTGAGAAAATACTGTCCATAAAGTGCCCTCCATGCTGATCCGTTTGAGGAAATGTTGTTGTTTTGAAACCGCCTCATTCTTAAATTCTTATTGGCCCTCTCTAAGAAACGAATATAAAATCCCGGCCCCAAACAATTGAAATTTATCATGGCGCCCAAAGAAAAAAGAACCGGCCCACAGCCCAGGCTTCGTCTCGGCCTCATCTCGCTGGCAGTTGGCCTTGCCGCCCTGTTTGCCGTTGCATGCACCAGCAACAGCCTGGGCCTCAACTGCGATGAGCCCAATTACTATAATTCCTGCCTTCAGCAGTTAGCCTGGTTCAGGCAGGCGTTCGAGGATTTTTCAGCCGGGCGCTGGAGCGCTCCTTTCAGCCCTGAGGTGATAGACCGCTACTGGAGCTACCAGCCTATTTTCAATGTTCATCCCCCTTTCTACAAACTGTGCAGTTCTTTGACATTGGTCCTTTTCCAGGGCTGGCTGGGACCCATGGGAGCCTTCCGCCTGGCCCCGGCGATAATGTTCTCCATACTGGTGGCCCTTCTTTTCCTGACTGTCAGCCGCCGCTATGGGATGCCCGCGGGACTATGGGCTGCCGGGGCTTTCGCTATGATGCCCAGGGTTTTCGCTCATGCACACTTCGGGTGTGCCGATATGCCCCTGACCCTGTTGTGGTTCGCCTCGGCGGCGAGCTTTCACCGGGCGCTCAAGTCCCGTCGCTGGGCCCTCGTTTTTGCCCTGGTCTATGGTCTGGCCCTGGCCACCAAATTCACCGCCCTTGTCATTCCCTTGCCGCTGGTGCTGTATGTCCTCCTGTTCCGGCGTTTTTCCCGGGCAGCCTGGCCTGTGGGGATCGCCCTGGTGGTCAGCCCCCTGGTCATGGTCGGACTGAACCCCCAGTGGTGGCACAGCACCCTGGAGCACCTTTACTTCTACCTGGTCGACAGCGCAAGCCGCTCGGATTACCTCTGCATCCCCACTTACTATCTGGGCAGCCAGTACTACTTTTATCTGCCCTGGCATCACAGTTTTATCCTTACCCTGTTTACCGTGCAGCCGCTGGTACTGGCAGGTTTTATCTACGGCCTCTGGCGTACCGCGCGTCATCTCCTGGCCGACCCCTGGATAAGCAATAACTTACTGCACTGGCTGGTCATAATGTTCGTGATGATGCTTCCCAGTTCCCCGGGGCACGATGGAGTGCGGCTGTTCCTTCCCTCATTTGTCTTCCTCGCGGTCATTTCCGCCCGGGGATTCAAGGATTTCATCTCCCGGGCCTTACCGTGGGTTCTTACCCGAATACCGGGAGCTGGACAACGGGCTCGCAGGGCATCCGGCGCCTGGCTGCTGCTTGGCGCGATGTTGGTTCCCTCGATAGTAATCCTGACGCGGGCGCACCCATACGAACTATCTTACTTCAATTCCCTCGCAGGAGGTGTTTCCGGCGCTGAGGATCTGGGGATGGAGACTACGTACATGTGGGAAACCTTCAATGATACATCCTGCGCCGTGATCAACCGCACGCTGCCAGACTCGGCGGGGGTTTTCACCATGAACAACCCACATTTCCAATTTCTTCAACGGTTAGGGAAAATCAAACCCTCGCTTAAGTTTAACAATGAACGATTCGATTGCGATTATATACTGCAATACAATCGCCAGGGAATGTTTACAGACCTGGACTGGGTGCTCTTGCGCAGGGGCACCCCGGTGGCTGAACTCGAGGTGGATGGGGTGAGGCTTTTCGCTCTTTTCCAGTATCCCCGGGTCTTTGAGGAAATTCTGGCCCACCTGGACAGCTCGAAAAGCGCAGAGTCGTTTTACGAAAAGGCGGTAGTTTACCATTGGACAGGCAGGCCCAACCGGGCTTACTTGGAACTGGTAAAATACCTGGAACTCAGGCCCGGGGACTTCAATGCAAGCCTGCGGATAGCTGAATTGTTGCTTGACAATGATTTACCCGACAGGGCGGTTGAGTACCTGAGGCGGGTGGGCGATAACGAGAAAGACCCAAAGATTTGGTACTACAACCTGGGATTGGCTTATTCCCGGTTAGGGAAAATAGAGATGGCAAATGCCTCTTTCCGGCAGGCACTCGAATCTCGTACTCGCCATTCCGCTCCCCTGTTGATCGATGCGGATATCCATTACCGGATGGAGAGGCTTGAGAAAGCTGCCGAGCTGTATGCCCGGGTGCTGCGAGGCCACCGTTCCGATGAAATCGCTTTCCAGATGCTAGGTCTGATCAACCACAGGTCAGGAAAGACCGAGACGGCAAAATACTATTACCACAAGCTGCTGGATTTAACCCCCAGGCACTTTGAAACCCTGTACAACCTGGGTCTTCTCGAAAGCGAACAGGGGAACCCAGGCCCGGCGGAAAAGTATTTCCTGATCGTCCTGGAGGAAAACCCGGATGACGTGCAAGCGCATTCGGCCCTGGCGAACCTCTTTCTGGAAGATTCCAATCGCCATGCCGAGGCGCTTGAACATTTCCTCATCCTGGCCCGGCTGGACCCCGGACGGGCGGAATACCTCGAACAGAATTTTATTCAGCCGCTCCGGGAAGAGCTTGCCCGAAAGGGAGGGACACAGCCATGAGTCATCCGGGCCGGTCGGCTTAGGCTGGAGGCGCTCCACGGCAACCCGAACTGACCGGCCCCTCATTGAACGATGATGATTCTTTAACTACTACAGCCCGTAAGGAACAGTACCATTTCAGCCAGCGTACAAGTATCCTACAATTTTTATCAGGAAGGGAAACCACCATGCGCTTTTCCAGTCCGGCAATTATTGGAGGATTATTTTTAATCCTCTCAGGCTGTCAAGCGGCAACTACAAACGATAAGAACGAGGTCAGGGAACAACCGATGGCTAAAATCATACCCCATAGATTGGAAAAACACGGGCACGTTCGGATAGACAACTATTACTGGCTCAATCAGCGCGATAACCCCGGGGTGCTCGAATACCTCCAGGCGGAAAACGAATATACCAGCAAGGTGATGGCCCCTGCCAGAGACCTTGAAGAGAAGTTATTCGAGGAAATCAAGGGACGGATCAAGCAGACCGACATGTCAGTGCCTTATAAGAAAGACGGTTACTACTATTACACGCGCCACGAGGAGGGAAAAGAGTACCCGATCCACTGCCGGAAAAAAGAGTCTCTTGAGGCGCCCGAACAGGTTATGATCGATGCCAACGTGCTGGCCGAGGGGCACGAGTATTTCGCAGTCGGCGGCCGGGCGGTGAGCTCGGCACAGGATATCCTGGCCTATGCGACCGATACCCTGGGACGGAGGATTTACACGATCCATTTCAAGAACCTCGACACCGGTGAGTTCCTGGAGGATATGATCCCGGCGGTAACCGGCAATACCGCCTGGGCCAATGACAACAGGACACTATTCTACAGCAGGCAGGACCCGACAACTCTTCGCTCCTACCAAATCTACTGCCACGTCCTGGGCACGGACACGGCAAAGGACAAGCTGGTCTATGAAGAAACCAACGAAACCTTCTCGGCATATGTTTTCAAGACCAAGTCGAAAAAATACCTGATGATCGCCTGCCACCAGACACTGAGTGCTGAATACCGCTTCCTCAACGCAGATAGCCCCACCGGCGAGTTCAAAGTCATCCAGGCGCGGGAAAAAGACCACGAATACAGTGTCGATCATTTCGGGGACAGGTTCTATATCCGCACCAATCACGGGGCAAAGAATTTCCGGCTGATGGCAACCCCTGTGGCACAACCGGGCAAGGAACACTGGCGAGAGGTAATCGGGCATCGCGACGACGTTTTTCTCCCAGGATTCGAGATTTTCGCCGACTACCTTGTTCTCGAAGAGCGCCATCGCGGGCTGATCAACATCCAGGTCATTCCCTGGGCAGAAGGCGAGGAACATTACCTCGATTTCGGCGAACCCGCCTACCTGGCCTATATCAGCATCAACCCCGAATTCGATACACCACTGCTGCGCTACGGCTATACCTCGCTGACCACCCCGAACTCGATATACGACTACAACATGGCCACCCGGGAAAAGACTCTGCTGAAACAGGAGGAAGTGCTCGGCGGTTTCGATTCCGGGAATTACCGGACCGAGCGCCTCTACGCACCTGCAGCCGACGGCACCGGGGTCCCGATTTCTGTTGTCTACCGCAAGGGAGTCGAAAAAAACGGCGGCAACCCTCTTCTGCTCTACGGCTACGGCTCCTACGGCAACAGCAACGACGCCAGTTTCAGCTCGCCGCGCCTGAGCCTGATCGACCGCGGATTCATCTTTGCCATTGCCCATATCCGCGGTGGGCAGGAACTGGGCCGGCAGTGGTACGAGGACGGAAAGCTGTTGAAAAAGAAAAACACGTTCACTGATTTTATCGCCTGCGGCGAATATCTGGTCGCTGAGAAATACACCAGCCCGGAGAAGCTTTTTGCTACGGGCGGCAGCGCGGGCGGGCTGCTGATGGGAGCGGTGGTCAACATGCGCCCCGAATTGTTCAAAGGAGTGGTGACCCGGGTGCCCTTTGTCGATGTGGTGACCACGATGCTCGACTCCAGCATTCCGCTGAACACCAGCGAGTACGATGAATGGGGTGATCCGAACAGGAAGGAATACTACGAATACATCCTCTCCTATTCGCCTTATGACAACGTGGCGGCCAGGGATTACCCCAACCTGCTGGTCACCACCGGCCTTCACGACTCCCAGGTCCAGTACTGGGAACCCGCGAAATGGGTCGCCAAGCTGCGGGCGCTAAAGACCGACTCCAACCGTCTGCTGCTCAAAACCAACATGGAGGCAGGCCACAGCGGGGCTTCCGGGCGCTACAAACGCTACCGGGAGACCGCTTTCAATTACACTTTCATTCTCGATCTTCTCGGGATCAAAGAATGAGGGGAAAAAAACAAAGTTCCATCTGAATTTATTGCTAAGGGAGCTTTCCGATGTGCAAAACCGCTGCCATGCTAATCACCTTGATCTTTCTCTTGCCTTTACACGCCCGGGCGGAGGGAGAAAAATTTCCAGTGGAGCCTTATCCTGATAACGTCGAACGCGAAAAAGGCGATAACGGCTTCTCCCGCGGCTTCGGAATAACCAACCACTCCTATTCTTTCGACTGGTTCGACAGCCACATGCACCTGGCCTGGAGCCATTTCCCGAACGCGCTTAAGGATCAGCAAATCCAGGAGGTGGTTGACCGCTGGTTTGGGCTGGCCGGCATTTACCAATGTAAGCGGATGATCCTGCACGACCCCTACCTGGCAACAATGGAATGGGCCAAAGACGATCCGCGCGTGCATGTTTTCTGGTGGATGACCTGGGA
>JAUVUV010000429.1 GCA_030604975.1 Candidatus Glassiibacteriota bacterium
CTGTTTTGTAGTTGTCGATTTCGAGACCTTTAACCGGGTAGAATGTCATCACCTGATAGGCCACCCCGGCAATGTAGCTGAAAAAACCACCTTTTTCTGCCTCGGCCAGGAGCGCCTCGCGCGACATGGGTATCTCGTACGGGCCAATTTTCCTGCTGTCAGGCAGGGTGGAGTGAAGGATCAGTTTGCCTGGATGAGGCTTGATCCTGGCGTAAATTCCCTGATTGGTCCCTGTAAGCAGGGTGTAACCTTTTTCCAGTTCGGAGTTGACCCGGCGGTAACCGCCGGCCCAGTCAGAGTGTTCGCCGAAAAGACAAATCCTGCCTGGTACGAAGAGTTCCATGAAACACTCCAGGTTGATTGCATAGTTGATGAAATTTGCCAGGCGGTGGATGGTCTGTTATCACCAATCGCTTTCAGTTGCCCCCGAGAACGGCCTCTCTCTTTTCCAGATCGAAATCAAGCACAGAAGATTTGTTGTTTCTGTACCAGCGCAGGCTCACCTTGTTGCCGTAAATATCGCCGCGCAGCCAGTTGATTGCGGGCACGCTTTTTTGTCTGGCGTGCAGAAGAGTGAGCATGGTGGTGGAACTGTCAGTGAAAACGGGCCTGATCTCCAGGCGTATCGTTTCCTTGAAATTAAGCCCCTCGACCACCCGATGTTTCCCCCAGCCGTGGTTGCGGCGGGGTGGAGCAAGCGGGTAAATATCCAGAGCTATATCGCCAATAGAGCTCTCGATACGGGTAAGGCGGCGCTGGATTACTGCTTCCGGCTCGAAATGAAGAAACCATCGGACATCACGCTCTGCCGGTATCTCGGGACCATAGAGAGACAGCTTGACCAGCCTGGCGCCCTTGCCCATCGGCTCGGCGTTGAAAGAGATTCTGCTGCCGCTTGAGAGTTTAACCTCAGGAGTGATTTCCAGGTGAGTGTCCGTGATCTCCACAGTGTCCTGCCAGGAGTGGACAGTATCGCTGCCGACAAAGATGTTGTAAGAGCCGCTCAGCGGTGAGTTGTCAATGTAGCTGGCCGCTATCGAGTACTCTCCGGAAGGGCCTTCGAAAGTAAAAGATGCCTGCCCGTGAATACCAACAACATAACCTCCATCATGCCGGAGCGCTCCGGTTAATTCAAGGCTGTCGGCAGGGTAGCTGAAAACCATGCCCTGGTTGCTGAGGGTAATTTGATCGGCGATCAGCAGAAGATCGGGTTTCAGGAAGAGGAAATGCCGCAGCGCCTTTGTCAGCCTCAGTGCCGGGTGATAGGCCGGGGCGAGATCTGCCAGGACATAATCATAATCCCCGGTGGAGCGGGATTCTACTATCCGGGGCAGGTGGCGGAAGCGGATCGCCTCTGCTGCAGCGAACCAGGGCTCCTCATCTCCCAGCTGCCCCATTCCTTTGACAATTAGCGTGTTGTGGTTCGCAGTCTTCTTGAAATATGTGTATCCCGGGTCGATAGCCAGGAACCGTCCGTGGGAGTATAGCTGGAACGAACCTGCATCGGGGTGCCCGTGGGCTGCGCCGAGATCGTAGGCGGGTATAATGGTCTGTGCTTTGCCCATAAAAGGCCCGCACTTGATTCCGATCATCGTGGAAGCTTTATCCTGCCAGGAGGAACGCATCACCACCTGGCCGATATCTGAAAACTCTTTCAGGGTCTGGGAACTTGCCGGTGTTGTCTCACCGATATCGGGATCATACCACAGCAAGCTCCACCAGGAGGCGCTTCCCAGTCCTTGATCTCTGAGTTCAATCAGTCTCCTGCCAAGCCACTGCGCTTCCGGGCTGTTCAACCTGGAAGCGAGAAGGAAAAGCTGGGGTTCAGGGCCGTGGGAGTTACCGTGACGGGGGCTGTCGCCGAAAGTCATCGCCCACTCGTTCTCTACTGGCGCGGGAAGGAGGCTGTGAAGGAGATACTGGGGGTAGTTGGCAAGCCAGGGGCTGTCGAAATAATCCCGGCCAAGGATGCTGCGGGCGATTTCAGCGTAATAGAGGCAGAATTCAAGCGCGTAATTGCCGTAGCTCAATCCCTCGATCGAGGTGCCGTCCGGCGGGCTGAGTTCGAATACACGGGCGAAAAAGTTTTCGCAGGCAGCAAGCCAATCCTGTGCCCGGGCGTCCTCCCCGTATAACGCGACACCCGCGTAAGCCAGACCGCCAAAATTCACATGGCCGTGGTTCTGAAGGTACTGGTTGCGGTACCAGGCCCTTCGATGAGCGACCATTTCGTACTGCATCTGCGCTTCATCGCCCAGCTTGGACGCCACCAGGGACCTTTGAGCCCTGTTCAGGCGGGGATAAAGCCAGTCATAGGCCAGGGCCGCGCCCAGAAGAAGATGCCCGTGAAGAAGGTCGTAGTCCGGGTCCCAGACCTCTTTATCGCAAAGATTGAACAGATATTTCTTTGTCTGTTCGAACAGGCTGTCGCTGCCGGTAATCCGCCAGGCAAAGGCCAGGTCAGAAGTGAGGTTGCCGTGTCCGCGGTTGAGCTGGTCGATATTCTGCCCGGCCCGGGCGATCTTTTCCGGCAGATCGTCAAGGTAACGGTCCCAGAGCCATTGATGGCTGGTTGAAATATCCTGGCGCAGTCTTTCTTTTTCTTTCCCGGTAAGCAGAAGTCGGGGGTGGCGGCCGTAGACTTTTTTCAAATTCCGGTAGGTTTGCAGATCAAGGTTGCCAGGGCCACCATCACGTTCGCAGGAAGTGGAGACAGAGATAACGGCAAGAAAAAGGAGCAAAAGGCAGGCGGAATTTTTCACGCGCTCTCCCCTCGTTTCCCTAAGTGAATTATATATTTAACTTTGCCTTCCGGGCAAATTTAACATATTATATCAACCGAAACAAGAAGAGGTAAAGCAATATCGAAATGCACCGGAATATGCTCTCCAGTATCAGTGAGATTGATAAGGTGCTGGTTAATTGACAGGACACACTCCGCCCGCAAGGGACATCCCCCGTCCGC
>JAUVUV010000369.1 GCA_030604975.1 Candidatus Glassiibacteriota bacterium
CAACAAGCTCCATTATCCGTGCTTTCTCCCAGGCCGGATCGTCCAGACGACCGTCAATTTTGTTCAGTGTTTCGGTTCTGAACACAGAATATTCGGGTAGATCAACCTTCCCGCTCATCGAATACCTCCTTTTAGCCGTGGGCAAGGCCTGCTGTGGGGTTTTTCAATTTTTCCGCCTTCCGGCAAGCCGAACAATAGGGGAAATCACAGAGAAACTGCCATGGATTTCCACGCATCAGCTCCACAGCAACATCAAGTATTTCGGAAGCCCGTGCCAGAATCGCGGGCGCCTGGCCGATCAGGCCCTTCCGTAGAAGGCCACGGCGGTCCATCTCCTCCTGAATCAGATAGAACATCTTGCTGTCTCCAGGAACTTCCCTGGGTTGGGCTTTGACTATGCTGCCGTCTGTGGTTCGGGCAATGAAAGCCTTTTCAAACAGGGGATAAGAAATATCGAGATAAGGCACCTCTGCCAGCACATCGGCCAGGTGAATGATACTGCTCGAGTTGAAATCCGTGCCCACATGCAGTACCCACCCACTGTTCAGGGCCAGTTGATGGTAAGGACCTTCCCGACCGATATAAGTTGAATTGCGGTGAGACTCGGCAATTTCATGCGCTCCTGGCCCGTAAATTCCCACCGAATGCGTAGGGTGGGGCGAGCGGACTACGCCGGGAAATTTACGGAATGTTTCGGTCAGAAGCCCCAGGTAAGTGGGCTTTACAGCCAGGTCTATCGGCTCTTGATCCGGGATAATGAAAAGCGGCATCATCACCACTCCACCGGGAGCCACTGCTTCGATGAGCGACTCGATCACCTCCACCGGGCCGCCTTCAACCCAGCCGATCGCTTTCATCGAACTGTGTACCGCGACCCAATCCCCCGCACTCAGGCCCAGGGCCTTTAAATCGCGAATCAATATAGTCTTATCAATTTTGGTCATAAACCACGTTCAGGAAAGCATTCAATACCAAATTATCGGAGATAAATCTTCAGGTCTTGAAAAGCAATATAATATAAGAGAGAGCGGAATAACGGCAAGAGTGAATATCGAAACTCAACCCGCCTCCCGGATTCGGGCGGCGGGTTGAGTTTCAACTATTTTGCGCTCTGATCGAAAGATCAGTACATTTCACCGCCCGGCGGCATGGGAGGAAGCGACTCTTTCTTTTCCGGTTTATCGGTAACAGTGGCCTCGGTGGTGAGCATCAGTCCGGCGATGGATGCTGCATTCTCCAGGGCGATACGAACGACCTTGGTCGGATCGATCACACCGGCTTTAACGAGATCCTCTATTTTATCCGTAGCAGCATTATAGCCAACGTTTTTAGCGGAGGTTCTGACCTTTTCGATAATCACCGAACCCTCGACACCGGAGTTATTGGCGATCTGGCGAAGAGGTTCTTCGAGGGCGCGTTTGACAATGTTGACCCCGACCTGTTCGTCCGAGTCGGCTACCTTAAGCTTGTTCAGCGCCGAGATACAGCGCAGCAGAGCCACACCACCGCCAGCAACGATGCCTTCCTCCACAGCAGCCTTGGTCGCATGGAGAGCGTCCTCAAGACGTGCCTTTTTCTCTTTCATGGCCACCTCGGTGGGCGCGCCAACATTGATCACGGCCACGCCGCCGGCCAATTTGGCAAGGCGTTCCTGAAGTTTTTCGCTGTCGTAATCGCTCGTGGTATCCTCGATCTGCTGGCGGATCTGGGAGATCCGTCCCTGGATATCGCTCTTGCTTCCGGAACCTTCGACCAGGGTGGTGTTGTCCTTGTCGATACTAATGCGTTTCACCTTTCCGAGATCACCGACAACAGCGTTTTCGAGCTTGAGGCCGATTTCCTCGCTGATCACCCGGCCGCCGGTCAGGATCGCGATGTCATCAAGCATTGCCTTGCGGCGGTCTCCGAAACCGGGAGCCTTGACCGCTGCCACTTTCAGGGTGCCGCGGATCTTGTTCACCACGAGAGTGGCCAGAGCTTCGCCCTCGACATCCTCGGCGATAAGCAACATGGGCTTGCCGCTCTGGGCGACTTTCTCCAGCACGGGCAGGAGATCTTTCATCGCACTGACCTTCTTGTCGTAAATCAGCACGTAGGCATCCTCGAGGACAACTTCCATTTTTTCACTGTCAGTGATGAAATAGGGGCTCAGGTATCCTCTGTCGAATTGCATACCATCCACAGTATCCAGGAAAGTTTCGGCAGTTTTGGACTCTTCCGAGGTAATTACGCCGTCTTTACCGACTATTTTCATAGCTTCAGCGATAAGTTTACCGATTTCCTCGTCGGCATTGGCCGAGATAGTGCCCACCTGGCTGATTTCCAGTGGGTCCTTGCAGGGAGTGGAGAACTTTTTCAGCTCACTGACGACTTTTTCCACAGCCTTGTCGATGCCGCGCTTGATGCTCATGGCATTGACGCCGGCGGTAATACCTTTCAGACCTTCCTTTAAAATCGCCTGGGCAAGCACGGTAGCGGTGGTGGTACCGTCACCGGCGACATCGCTGGTCTTGGAAGCGACTTCCTTGACCATCTGGGCGCCCATGTTCTCGAAAGGCTCTTCGAGTTCGATTTCTTTGGCGACAGTCACACCGTCCTTGGTGACAGTGGGGGCGCCGAACTTCTTATCAAGAACCACGTTGCGGCCCTTGGGGCCTAAGGTAATCCTGACCGCATCGACCAGCTTATCGACTCCTCTCAGGAGGCTGGCACGGGCTTCCGAGCTGAATTCCAATATTTTCGGCATAACTACTCCTCCTTAATCTCCACCGGAAAACCGCGGCTTAAAACGGCTCCGGTTTGTGTAAAGATGATTATTGTATTTAAATGACAGCTCTGTAAAAAAGTTTAGACAATGGCCAGAATGTCACTTTCGCGCAGGATCAGGTATTCATCGCCGTCGATGGTAACCTCGGTACCCGAGTATTTGCCGTAGAGAACAATGATACCGTTCTTTACTTCCAGCTTGATTCTTTTGCCATCATCGGTCATCTTTCCCGGACCGACTGCCACGATTTTGCCCTTCTGGGGTTTTTCCTTGGCAGTATCCGGGATGATTATACTCCCCTTTTTCTGTTCAGCCTCCTCCAGGGGCTTGATAACTACACGGTCAGCTAAGGGCTTGATTTTCATAACTGCACCTCATAGGTTAAAGTTTTGATGGTTGGAACTATGGAAAATAGTAGAAGTTAGAGATTAACTGTTAGCACTCTCTTAGAAAGAGTGCTAACAAACAAGGTAAAAAAATATTAATCGGTTTTTTTCGCCGCAGGGCAGCCGCTGGCCTCAGGGCAGGCATTGCAGGCGGGTGTTTCGGCCTTTTCCTTTTTCTGCTTTTTCGCTTTGTAATCGGTTGCGTAAAAACCTTTACCCTTGAAAACAAAA
>JAUVUV010000223.1 GCA_030604975.1 Candidatus Glassiibacteriota bacterium
ACCCCTTATGTGTCCTTTAGCCACGAGACTTCACTAATGGTAAGCTTTTTCACCTGGAATTATGCTTGTTTGAATAATTCCAGTTAAAAACTTAACCGGTAATTATTCAGCACCTGCGATTATCTCATGTATAAAAAAGAACACTGGATCATGGCCTCGGCCAGCTTTCTTTTCGTTTTCATCTGCTATCTGATATCGATGGCCCCTACTGTAACTTTCTGGGATGCGGGCGAGTTCATCGCGGCAAGCTATACTCTCAGCGTTCCTCATCCGCCCGGCACACCGCTGTTCGTGATTATCGGCAGAGTGCTTTCAGCGCTTCCCCTGCCTTTATCGATTGCGGCGCGGCTGAATTTCCTTTCGGTGCTCTGCGGCTCGGTCGCCGCGCTGTTGATTTACCTGATAGCAGTTAAAATAACCGAAACCTGGGTAGAGAATACAGAGTCTCTTGCCAGCCGTCTGGTTGTTCACGGCGGAGCGTTTGTCGCCGCAGTGATACCGGCCTCTCTGAGAACGGTCTGGTCTAACGCAACCGAATTCGAGGTTTACGCGGTCGCCACGGCCACATTTATTTTCTGCGCCTGGCTGATGGTCTACATGGGCTCATCTACCGATATCCGGCGGATCAAAAAGACGCTGCTGCTGGTGATCTATATCGTGAGCCTCTCTATCGGCAACCACATGATCGTGCTTCTGGTCAGCCCGGGGGTGATTATCTACACCCTGATGCACGACCGGAAGAACTGGCGCTACTGGAGTTCGATACTGGGTCTCTTTTTCGGGGTTTACCTGCTGGTGATGAAAGGGATCGACCTGGGCCAGGTGTTCGGCAGAATGCACCTGGCTTCCCTGAGCGATGCAGGGTTTTTCATCTCGCTATTAAATCACCTTGCAGCCCTGTTAGACGTGATTTTCGGGATAGCCGACTATGTGGCAAGCAGCCCGAGCTTTTATTTCGGCGCACTTATCACTGCGATCTGCGTCTACTGGGCTTACAGGCAACGCTCTCTCCCCTTTTTCAGCGCCGCCCTGGGGCTGTTCCTGCTCGGTTTCAGCATCCATGCTTACCTTCTGATCCGCGCGGGGCTCAACCCACCGATCAATGAGGGTAACCCTTCCAACTTAAAGGATTTCTGGTCGGTGATCGGCCGCGAGCAGTACGGCAGCAACTACGGGATCCTCCCACGCATGGTCTGGTCCCTGGTTACCGATAAGACCTCAGTCTCCTCAGCCACGGACTTTATCGAGAATATCAAGTTTTATTTCAAATACAACGTGCCGTTCTATACGAAATATTTCGGCTGGCAGTTCGGCAACAACTTGCTTACTCTCGGCTTTTTCGTTATCGGGATAATCGGCGCGGTAAAGCATTACCTGAGCGAGAAAAAGAGCTTCTATCTCTGGCTGGCCGTGTTCCTGATTACGGGCCCGATTCTCAACACTTACATGAATTTCAAGCTCGGCTATGCTCAGTTTCTCACTGAATTCCCGGACCAGGTGTTGCACGAGGTGCGCGAGCGCGATTATTTCTTTATCGTCTCCTTTGCATTTTTCGGGGTCTGGGCCGGACTGGGGCTGGCAGCGATTGTAAACAAGATCAGGCTCGCTTTCAATGTGGACTCAAGCAGGCCGCAGCTCAGCCGGCCGGTTTTTATTGCCTTAGGTGCAGTTGTCTTCCTTGTCGCGTTGATTCCGCTCAAAGTAAATTACGCCAAGGCGGATCGCAGCGGAAATTTTATCCCCTCCAATTACGCACGCAATATCATGAATTCCCTCGAACCGGGGGGAATAGTTTTCACCAACGGCGACAACGACACTTTCCCGCTCTGGTATATCCAGGAGGTGGAGAAAGTGCGCCAGGACTGCCGGGTAGTAAACTTGAGCTTGCTCCAAACTACCTGGTATATCAAGCAAATGCGCGACATGGAGCCAAAGGTGCCGATCAGTTACAGCGATAAGGCGATCGACAAGATGATGCCGATGCATCTGTCCAAGGACGTGCGGTTCAAGTTCGGTGAAATCGATATCACCTACCCCAAGGGTTCGATCTTTTATGTCAAAGACTTTATCCTTCTGGATATCCTTCGCACCAATAAATGGAAGAAGCCGCTCTATTTCACCACTACCGTACCAACCAGCAACCGCAGCGGGCTTGACCCTTACCAGACCATGGTCGGGGCTGTCTACAGGATTAATCCGCGCAAGGCTGCCGATATCGCGGCATCCGACTCGAATTTTGTCGCCCTTCCTGGACGTAACGATATTTTCATGGATATGGAGGGGACACGGAGGCTGCTCTACGAGGTGTACACCTACGAGACATTTTTCCGCGAGAGAAAAGGCGGTGAGGAGGCTAACGTACGGCTGGCCTCGCATTTTGCCGCACCGTTTGCCTGGTTGGCGCACAGTTACCAGGTGCGCGGTCAGATCGATAAAGCGATCCAGGCCAACCTGAGCGCCCGGATGTTCAGCGAAAATCCCCACCTGTGGGATTTCATGATCGCTCAGCTCTATGCCCGTAACAGGCAATACAACGAGTCGCTGGCAATGATGGACTCTTTCTCCAATTTACAGAACCAGCCCACCAGCGTGGGACTTTTCCAGCAACTGGCCCAGGAGGCGCTTTCTAACAATGACAGGTTCGAAGCCGCCGGGTTTATTGAACGAGCCATTGAACTTGATCCGAAATTCAAAAACTCATACGGTAATCTTTTCCTGTTATATCATGCCTCCGGAAACAAAGAAGCGGCCATTGAGTCGATCCGAAAGTACCTGGTGCAGTACCCGGATGACCAGACAGCCAGGGACGAGCTTAAAAGGTATATCCAGACCGGAGAATTCAACGCGCAAAAGATATTCGAAATCCCCGGTTAAGTTGTACGCTATTCATAGTTGAATCGTTTCTCTCCAGGCCCCCGGCGCGAGGATTCAGACCAGGGGCCTTATTTATTAGCTTGAACCATTCCTGTCGAGAAAAAAATATGCGTTCCTACTGGATTCATGGCTGGGCCACAGACAGTGCGGTGTTCGACCGTGTAATCGGAAGTCTTGAGGCCGGGCTGAGAGAAAAAGCCGTGGCCATGGATTTGCCCGGTTTCGGTTCTGTCTCGGCTGAACCTGAAGGCAAGAATTATTATTCGGAGTGCGCAGCGCGGATTCTGAGTGACAAGGGGGAGACAGAAGGGGTGGCGCTGGTGGGCTGGTCGATGGGAGCGATGGTAGCGCTCGGAGCGGCTGCAGAACTGGGGGCTGGAATATCCAGACTGGTTCTGATCTCGGCCTGCGCCAGGTTCAGCAGGAGCAAGGATAACGCGCACGGGATGGACAGGCGTATCATTCGGCTAATGGCCCGCAAGCTGAAAAAAGCCCCGGCCGAGGTTGTGAGAGACTTTCACCACCGGATGTTCTCCTGTTCAACTCCCAACCGTTTCGAGAGTTTCCGGGACACCTTTTATCCGCGATACCTGGATCAGAATTCCGCGGCACTTAAACAGGGTCTGCACTACCTGGAGCATACCGACCTGCGTTGCCGTTTGACAAGCCTGCGCTGCCCGGTGCTGGTGATCCACGCCAAGGCAGACACGGTTATCGATATTCGTCTCGCCAGGGAACTTAACGACTCTTTACCCGAATCACGGCTTGTGGTTTTAGAAGACAGTGACCATATTCCATTCTGGGGCGCGGAGAAGCGATTCGCCTCGCTTATCGGGGATTTTCTCCTCGGAAATTAAGCCTCACATGATTATTGAGGACAGGAAATAGCTGATGATCACCGAACGTGTAAATAAAAAAATTCTTGCGATACATTTTTCCAAAAGCGCGGCAAACTACGACAGGTGTGCCCTCCTTCAGAAAGAAATCGCATTCCAACTTGTCGAGTGGGCCGATCAGGAAGACATTCTTTCCCTGGAGGGGGCCAGGGTACTCGAGATCGGCTGCGGCACAGGCTTTCTGACCGGCTTTCTTGCCGAAAAGCTCAAGCCCGCGTCATATCTCGCAATCGACCTCGCGCAGGGCATGCTCGAAACGGCCCGTTCCAAACTAGACAGGTGGAGCTCCGGCGTGAGGCTCTTTCAGGCAGACGGTGAATACCTCCCCTTTTCTCCCGGCTCGTTCGACCTGGTGGCAAGCAGTACCACATTCCAGTGGTTCAACGCTCTTGAGGAATCCCTGGTCGGGATCCACCGTGCTCTTCGTCCAGGCGGGAGGCTGCTTTTTGCCACCCTCGGCAGGGACACTTTCCGGGAGCTGAAAGAGGCTTACCGCACCTCGGCCGGTCAAATGGGGATCAAGCTCACCCCGAGCAGGTATGGCCCCCCACTTCCCGGTCCACACGAGCTTACCGATTTCCTGTTGTCGGCAGGTTTCAAAAAGCCGGTGCTAAAAAGGCAGATCAAATACGAGTTTTTTCCCTCAGCCAGAGAGTACATGCAATCGATAAAGAATCGCGGCTTCAACAATCCCAACTACCGGCCGATGAACTTTCAGGTAGAGCGCAACCTGCTAAGAAAGACGATCGATTATTACGATAAACGGTTCAGGGTGGCTGGCAGGGTTTACGCACGCTATGAGGTTTTCTTTTTCCAGAGCCGTCTGCCTTGACGAGCTTTTCAGGATAAAGAGAAAGGCCGGAGTAAGGCGCGGGGGGGGGGCCGGGTTGACCGAAAACAAATATAGGGTTATCAAAAAAAAGAAGATTATCAAAAAATATTACGGCCACCGCCCACGCGTCAAAAAAAGTGAAAAAAAAA
>JAUVUV010000006.1 GCA_030604975.1 Candidatus Glassiibacteriota bacterium
CAGGAGTTACCATCTCAATTCAGCACGGGAAGGCTGTTTTTAGCTGACAGGATTGTTTGTTTTTTAAAATCCCCGTGGTGTATGGGGCAAGCATTTCCACAACCACCGGATTGGTTTATTCCCGGACAGTCTTTTCGGGAGCCTGCGGGATATCCTCCCTTCGCTCCACGCCCTCTGGAGTCTCGGCAAAAGGCGCGGGGCGTTTCTTTTTACCAAGGAGGCGGTGATTGAAAATCTCCCTTTTGAGAAGCTGGATTCCAAGTGAGGGGTCTACTCCCTTTGGGCAGGCCTCGGAGCAGGCGCCTGCATAGTGGCAGCGCCAGATTCCATTGGGTTCATCCAGGGCCACCAGGCGTTCCTCCAGCCCCTCGTCTCTGGAATCGGCCACGTAGCGGTATGCCGCTGCCAGGGCCTGGGGTCCGGTGAAATTTTCGTCCGTGGCATTGGTGGGACAGGCGGCCAGGCAGGCGCCGCACTTGATACAGTAGGTGAACTGGAGATATCTTTCCAGCTCTTCAGGGCTTTGGGCAAACTCACCGATGAATTTGTCCAGTTCCTCATTGTCCCTGCGGATAATATAGGGCTTGATGCCCTCGTGCATGCGCATGAAATTACGCAGGTCGGGTACCAGGTCCCGGAGGATCGGGTAATTGGCAAGCGGCCGCACATCGATAGTTTTGTCGAGATCGTATTCACTGACCTGTGTCTGGCAGGTAAGTTTGGGAAATCCGTTGACCATCATCGCGCAAGACCCGCAGATACCCATACGGCAGGATTTGCGGTAGGAAAGGGACGGGTCCTGGGTTTCCTTGATCCGCATCAGCGCATCCAGCACGGTCATCCCGTGTTCCAGTTTCAACTTGAAACTTTGGATGTATGGAGCTATGTCCTTGTCGGGATCATATCTGAGAACCCTGAACTCGACTTCCTTGCCCACGTAATCCTGATTCACTTTTGTGTTTTTGTCAGACATTTTTACTCCTTCAGGCAACAAAACCGGCGATTATCGCATAGGCGCCATAGAAAAAGAAACTCCATCCACCCAACACCAGAATAAAGTTGATTGCCTTCCTCACACCAGATCCGATAAACGACATTTCGAAGATAATCGACCTGAAGCCGTAAAGTCCGTGATAAAGACCTGCCGCCAGCAGTATCAGGTAGACAACGAGGTAAAATTCCATACCTGAGCGGGCGTTGACTGATGCGAAGGTGAGAACTTCCTCCTTGGGTATCCCGAACAGCCCGCCGACATGCATTACGCCGAAATGTATCCCGAGCACAACCAGCATCACGGCCCCGGCAAGCAGGTGTAACATCCAGCGTGTGGATTCCCGCATTTTGCGCTCCTGTTGAGATTGCTCAGTGTTGTGCGATTAAGAAGAATTCATAGGCCCCGTAGCCGACAACCACTGTTGTCACCACGAATACCAGGTACACGGCCCAGCGCTGTTTTAGCGCAGCCACGGTAAAGGGATAAATCGGCCGCGCCGGCTTGGCCATCAGAAAGCCGAAATGGGTCAGCAGCAGCCTGATCCCGTTTAACGCGTGGAAAACCGCCGCCACGAAAACCAGGAATTCCCCGATCGGCAGGACATTTTTTGTTACGAGATCCATTACCCATTCCCATCGCGTCTGGTCTATTTTCTGGCCTGTGACCAGCAGATGCATCGACAGGTAGAGCAGGACTCCCAGGCCGGTAATTCTCTGAAGGGTATACATGTACCTTTCAAAGCCGTACCTGCCTGCATAGGCCCAGCCAGTCACTCCCATGTTATTCGCGTATGTTTTGCGTTTCAGTTCCGGAAATTTCATGGTGCGCCTCCTAATATGTTCTTTCCACCGGTTTCCAACTGGAGATATCAACCGGGGAGAAATCAAATTTCGGTCCCTCGGCAGAAAAGGTAGCGAGAGTATGCTTGAGCCATTTTTCGTCATCCCGCTTGGTGAAGTCCAGCCGGGCATGACTGCCCCTGGATTCTTCGCGGTTGAGGGCACCGTTAAAGGCTACCTCTGCCACGTCGAGCATGAAACCGAGTTCCAGGGTGTACATCAGGTCGATATTGTAAGCTTTGCTCCTGTCACGAACGGAAATTTTCAGGTAGCGCTCTTTGAGTTCGGATATCTTCCGGCAGCCCTCTTTCAGCCCCTCTCCGTTGCGGTAAACGCCCAGGTTTTTATCCACGTTTCTACGCAGTTCCTGACGTATCTCGTAGATCGACTCCTTGCCCTCTCTTTTTAAAATATCATTGTAAAGGTGAGCTCGCGCTTTGGCTACAGCCTCCTGGGGCATTTTTACCTCGCCGGTAACACCCCGGACATATTTTGCCGCCTCCTCCCCGGTGATTTTGCCCCAGAACAGGCACTCAGCGGTGGAGTTGGTGCCGAGCCGGTTCGCGCCGTGCATGCTCACACAGGCGGTTTCCCCGGCAGCCCAGACACCTTTCATCGGGGTTTCCCCGTTGATATCCGTATGGATTCCACCCATCGCGTAGTGAAAAACGGGACGGACCGGGATCGGTTCGTAAACCGGGTCTACATCGACGAATTTCATCGCCAGTTCGCGGATAAAGCCCAGCCGCTCATTGATCTTGTCCGCTCCCAGGTGGCGCAGGTCCAGATGGGCGTAATTCAGCCCGTTTACTCCCTCAAAGCCCCGACCCTGGTTAATTTCGGTGATCATCGCCCGGGAGATGATATCCCGCGGGGCGAGTTCCATTTTCCCGGGAGCGTAACCCTCCATGAACCGTTCGCCTTGTTTATTCAGCAGATAGCCGCCCTCACCACGGCATCCCTCGGTCATCAGGATACCGGTAGGAATCAGGCCGGTGGGGTGGAACTGGATGAACTCCATGTCCTTGATCGGGATTCCCACCCGGTAGGCCATCGCGATCCCATCCCCGGTCACGGAATGGGAATAGGTGGTGAAACCTGAGATACGTCCGGCGCCGCCAGTAGCGATGATCAGAGCCTTGCCGAGTATCACGTGGAATTCCCCAGTGGCCAGGTCTATCGCGCTCAGGCCTCTGAACTCGCCGTCCTCGGTGAGTATCGAGGTGACAAACCATTCATCGTAACGGGTTGTGTTTTCGTATCTGGTGAGCGTGTCGTAGAGCACCTGCATCTCGAAAAAGCCCGTTTTGTCCGCAGCAAAGGTTGCGCGCGGGAAACTGTGGCCCCCGAACGCTCTCTGGTCAATACGTCCGTCGGGCCTCCTGCTCCAGGGGATTCCCCAGTGCTCTAACTGAAAGATTTCCCCGGGCATGTTCCTGACAAAAAGCGTAACAGTGTCCTGGTCGGCAAGAAAATCGCTGCCCTTTACGGTATCCCAGGCGTGAAGATCCAGGCTGTCGCCCTCCTCCTCGCGTAAAACCGCGGCCGTGCCCCCCTCGGCTGCTACCGAGTGAGATCGCATCAATTGCACCTTGCTCACAAGGCCAATGTCTATTTTGCCTTTCGTTGCAATCGACGCCGCCAGAGCAGCTCGAAGGCCGGCAAGCCCGCTGCCGAGTACAAGGATATCGTGAGAGATAGTCTCTGACATGTGTTAACTCCGGAGAGGAAATAAAAGGATGGAATCAGCTTGTTTCCAGATAACCACGACTGAGAAATCACGGTTAAATTTTAAGTGATTATCAGGCAAGAAAAAGCCCACTGTGAAGTTGAATTCCGAAATCAGCTCGCACAGGAATATCTACCAATAATAACGGCTTGAACCTAAATCAGCTAAATTTCAAGTAATAGAGCAATACAAAGGCTTGTCTGTTAATCGACGAAATCGCCGTGGGGGTGAGGTAGCGCAATAGGCTGTACAAAAAGTTTTCGAGAAGGCAAAACGTAACATACAAATGACAAAGCTTAAAACAGTTTAGTCGCTAACAAATTAAAATGATTACACAGACTTAACACATTGGAAAAGATGGTTTATTATTGAAAGGAAGTGGAAAGCATTTTTATTTCTAAGCCCAAGACGGGCAATTTTTCCTTTAGAGGAGAGGAGAAGAGAAAGGCAACTTTTGTTTGAAATAGTATACTTCCAGAGGGAGCAAAGTCAAGCTTAATCGTTGAAAACGCACATGAGAGGAAAAATTGTTGACAAAGCTTTTCTCGGATAGTATTTTGACCTCGGAACTCAGTAACATATAAGCCTTTTGGAGCGCTTGTTTCCAAGAGGGGCGAAAAAAAATGACTGCTGGAGGATACTGAGCTTAAAGGGGATAATGGAGCTTCGCCGCGCAGGAATGTTGGGAAAAGGCTGTTCTGAGAAGGTAGTTTGGTTAGGCCAAATTAAGCGGATTATTTTGTCCGCTTTTTTTTGTGATTGAGCTATGGGCAGTTCACCCCGGTTGTTTTACAGCGATTTTCACCCCGTTTTCCAACCAAATCCTTTAGGAGGCATGTGGTTACTAAAAACGTTCGTGTAAACCAGCAGATTCGTATTTCGCCGGTCCGTCTCATTGACAGTGATGGATCACAGGTCGGTGTGGTTCCACTCGAGGAGGCCCGGCAGCGTGCAGTGGAGCTGGACCTTGATCTTGTTGAGGTGGCTCCAACCGCTCGTCCCCCGGTATGCCGTATCATGGACTACGGCAAGTTCAAATACCGGGAAAATAAAAAGGCCAGAGAGGCCAAAAAGAAGCAGCATGTGATTCAGATGAAAGAACTCAAGCTGCGAAGCAAAATAGACGAGCACGATTTGCAATTCAAGTTGAGACACGCCCGCAAGTTTCTCGAGAAGCATGATAAAGTCAAAATTACCATGGTTTTCAGGGGACGTGAGGTAGTGCACAAGGATCTTGGGGAAAGGATTCTGAAACGGGTCTATGACGAGGTTTCGGACCTTGCCGTACAGGAAGGCGATATAAAAATGGAAGGCCGGAACATGATTTTGATCCTCACTCCCAAGTCTTTGTCCTGAGTTCGTTTACAGTTAATTTCACCTTCGGGTTAAGTCAGAGTTTTATCAGCAAGGAGTAAATGTGCCTAAAATCAAAACATCCAGAGCGGCGGCGAAACGGTTTAAAAGAACCTCAAGCGGCAAGATAAAGCGTAGGAAAGCTTTTGCCAGCCATATCATGGCCAAGAAATCGCCTAAGCGCAAGCGTTCCTTACGCTCAGCAGGCCTGATAGACCGTAGTGACAAGCCCAGAATCGATAAAATGTTGCCTTACTAGTAACGATTAAGCTTTGAAAAGGAGCAGCGCGAAAGCCTGCTCAGCGAGATTTTAAAGTTGGAGAAGAAAGTTTATCGAATAATATGAAAGGAATACCATGCCGCGGGTAAAATCCAATGTTGCCTCACACAGGCGGAAAAAGAAGGTTCTCAAGGCAGCCTCGGGCTACCGGGGAGGACGGAGCAAGCTGTTTTGTACGGCTCGCGAGGCGGTTGACCGCGCGTTGCGATACTCGTACATTCACCGGAAACAGAAAAAACGTGATTTCAGGTCTCTCTGGATCCAGAGAATCAATGCCAGGGCACGCCAGTTCGGTCTTTCCTACAGCCGGTTTATGGCGGGCCTGAACAAGGCAGGGATTGAAATCAACCGCAAGGTTCTTGCGGATATGGCAGTAAACGATCCAGAGGGATTCGAGTCACTTGTCAAGGCAGCGCAGGGAAAATAGGGCCCTCCTGCTTTTCCTGACCCTGGACGTGTCTGCGGCCAAGTGCCGATCTATCAGCCATTCTTTTTTCCCGAATTAGCTTACCAGATAAAAGTTGTTACAGCCCAAGTGCATTCGGATTGCTGTTTTTGTTTCTGGGAGCTCCTTGGATAATAATCTCCGGGAGGATGGCAGGCATTATGGTATGGATCAGCAGAAGGCTCTGTTTGGCTTCCAGTGGAAAAATCCTTTTTTGAGCCGAAGGTAAATCTTAGGATGTCGGCGTATCTGAAAAAGATCGAAACTTTGGCAAACCTGGCGCCAGGGAGCATAAGTGAGGCGAAAACCCTGGAGGAACTTGAAGCCTTGCGCCTGGAGTATCTGGGCCGCAAGGGCGCAGTCACGGAGATCCTTCACAGCCTCGCACAGGTTCCCGCTGAGCAGCGGCCGGTGCTTGGCAAGCGCGCTAACGAACTTAAAAAAGAAATAGAGCGCCTTATCAAGGCCCGTGAGGCGGAACTGGAAAACGAACAGTTCGACCGCGAAATTGCCAGACACAGGATGGATGTCACCCTGCCCGGCTTTAAGCCCTGGATTGGTTCGATCCATCCGTTGAACCAGACCCAGGCGCGGATCAATGAAATTTTCTTTTCCATGGGTTTTAGCCTTGCCGAGGGTCCCGAGGTAGAGGATGAATTCCACAATTTCGAAGCTCTGAATACGCCCGCTGATCATCCTGCCCGGGACGTTCAGGATACTTTTTACCTCGAGGGTGGACTCCTTCTTCGTTCCCACACCTCCCCGGTACAGGTGCGTCACATGCAGGCACACAAGCCCCCGGTGCGGATCATCTCACCTGGTCGCGTTTTCCGCCGGGACACTCCGGATGCCAGCCACAGCCCTGTCTTTCATCAGGTTGAGGGCCTTTATGTAGATGAGCACGTCACTTTCGGCGACCTCAAGTACACTCTCGAACAGTTTGCCCTGCAGCTTTTCGGCCCGGCGGGAAAACTCCGCTTTCGACCGTCCTTTTTTCCGTTCACCGAGCCCAGCGCGGAGGTGGACTGCCTGTGCGTGTTCTGTAGCGGGAAAAGTTGCAGGGTCTGCAAGGGAACCGGCTGGCTCGAACTTCTCGGCTGCGGCATGGTGAACCCCAATGTTTTCAAGGCGGTAGGCTACGATCCCGAGCGCTGGACCGGATTCGCTTTCGGCTTGGGTATCGATAGAATCTGCATGCTCGTTCACGGGATAAACGACATCAGGCTTTTCCTTGAATCGGATGTCAATTTTCTGTCCCAGTTTTAAATATACCAATGTGTAACGGTAAGAAGTCGGATGAATATCAGTTACAACTGGCTCAAAAGTTTGATCGATTTCGATCTGGCCCCGCACGAGCTGGCCGAGCGCCTTACCATGAGCGGCCACGCGGTTGAGGAGATGTCCTACCTCGGCGAGGGGCTTGAAGGGATAGTGGTGGGCCGTGCAGCTTGTATCAGGCCACACCCGGATGCCGACAAGCTGAAATTAGTGGAAGTGGATTACGGCCGGGGAGAGAATGTCGAAGTGGTCTGTGGTGCGCCCAATGTGAAACAGGGCGGTTTATATCCGCTGGCCCTCCAGGGAACCGCTCTTCCGGGCGGGTTCAAAGTCAAGAAGACGAAAATAAGGGGTGTGGAAAGCTGCGGAATGCTCTGTTCGGAAGCCGAGCTCGGCCTGAGCGATGATGCCGCTGGCCTGATGGAACTCGATTCAGGCTGCAAACCCGGCACGCCGCTTGCCGCTGTTATCGGCCGTGACGACTGGCTTCTGGTGCTCGAGATTACCGCCAACCGCGGCGACATGTGGAGCCATCTGGGTGCTGCGCGCGAGTTGCAACCTTTCACTGGCAGAAAACTTACCCTGCCACCCTCAGATTGCGATGAAAGAGGGCCGGAAATTGAAAGCCTGACCTCGGTAAAAATCGAAGACCCGGTTGGCTGCCCGCGTTACATGGCGCGGGTGATCCTCGATGTCAAAGTGGGGCCGTCGCCCCGCTGGCTTGTCGAACGGCTGGAGGCGGTCGGGCAGCGCAGTATCAATAACGTGGTGGATGTCACCAACTATGTCCTTTTCGAGCTGGGACAGCCGCTGCATACATTCGACATGGACAAGCTCAAGGAAAAGCGTATTGTTGTGCGAAAAGCCGGAGAAGGGGAAACGATTCTTACCCTTGATGAATTAGCTCGCAGGCTGACCGCAAAGATGACAGTTATCGCGGATGCCCGCAAGCCTGTGGCAGTGGCCGGGGTGATGGGCGAAAAGTTCTCCGAGGTGGATGAGAATACTAGCCGCGTGCTGCTCGAATGCGCCTATTTCGATCCGGTTACCAACCGCCGCACAAGCCGTGCTCTGGGCCTTTTTTCCGAGGCCTCCCGGCGTTTCGAGCGCGGCACGGACTACGGCCTGATGCCCTTTGCGGTGGACCGTGCGGCGCGCCTGATCGCCGAGGTGTCCTCGGGAACTGTCGCTAAGGGCGTTATCGACATTTACCCCTCGCCGATTCAGGGTAAAGTGGTAGAACTGCGTCCCTCTAGAGTTAAGAGAGTGCTGGGAGTGGAGTTTGATGAGAGCGAAATAAGAAAGTGGCTCGAAGGGGTTGATTTTCGTGTTGCAAAGAAAAAGGGTGGCGTACTGGAAGTGCAAGTTCCTACTTGCCGTACTCTCGATGTCAGTCGCGAGGAAGACCTGATTGAGGAACTTGCCCGCTTGCGCGGTTACGACAGGATCCCTGTACCCTCACGGATGGATATTACACCCGAGGCCGGAGGCCGCGAGAACTACAACAGGGAAATGAACCTGCGCCACGCTCTCTCGGGGATGGGCTTTCAGGAAGTTATGACAACTTCATTTGCCGATTCGCAGTTCATTGAGAAGATCTATGGGCCGGGCCGTTTTGCGCCAATGAAACTGGAATCCCCGATTTCAAGCGATGAGGATGTACTCAGGCCGTCGTTGTTTCCCACCCTGCTTGCCTGTGTCAAACGCAACCTCAACCAGCGTAACAGGAACCTGAGGCTGTTCGAGATCGGCAATGTGTTTACTCGTAGCCTGGAGAAAAGGGAACCGGGGAGCAGAAACACCTGGGAATCGCGGCTACCGGGAGCGAGTGTCCCGTTCACTGGAGCGGGTCCCCCAGCCAGTTCGATTTTTTCGCGCTCAAGGGTGTGCTGGAATCGCTTTTTTCCAGGCTCAAGCTCCCAGCCCCGGTGATCACTGAGGATTCCGAGCCTGTATTGCATCCTGGCGAGGCGGCGGCGATCTTTCACGAGAATGAAAAAGTCGGTTTCCTCGGCCGTCTAAATCCTTCCCTGGCCCGCGAATGCGACGTCCCTGAGGACATTTTTTTCCTGGAGCTGCATCTGGAACCCCTGCTTTCATCCACAGGCACGCCGGTTTACAGGGAAAGTTCGCCTTTCCCCGGTGTGCGGCGCGATCTCTCTATTGTGGTGGATGAGACTACCACCTGCGCAGAACTGATAGAGGAAATACGAAAGGGCTCTGCTCTTGTGACCGATGTCACGGTTTTCGACCTCTACCGGGGGGAACATGTGCCAAAGGGCAAGAGAAGTCTGGCCATGTCGGTCCTTTTCCAGAGCAGGGATCGTACCCTGCGGGATGAAGAGGTCGACAGAATTTTTAACGGAATTTTTCAAAAACTCGTGAAAAAATTCGGTGTCCAGCCGCGATGATCCGAAAAAAGGGCAATTATTCATCCAAGCCAGCTTAGATAGAAGGAGGGTGCGAAAATGTCGGAAGCTCTGGCAAGACTCGAATCTAAAATTAAACAGCTTCTCGACTCAATGGAATCCCTCCGGGCCGAGAACAGATCATTCCGTGCCCTTGCCGGGGAAAGTAACGGTACGCTGTCCAGACAGCAGGTTGCCGAGCGCATCGAATCGTTGAGGCTCGAAAAAGAAAAACTGGAGAAAAAAATGTCGCGCATCGAGCAGGGACTTTCCAGGGTTCTCGATGAGCTTGATAAGCTGGAAATATAGCTGGACAATGGAATTTTTAGACACCACCAATCCAGGAAGATTTATCCTGTTGACTTAATGATCCGTTTAACATACATTTTTAAAAGGGTAAAGAATTTGTTTACATAAATTGCTTTATTTTTTAATCTTACACAGGGTCAATTTCATTAATCACGTTTGGTTACGGATAGATCGCTATGGTCGAAGATAAAGCAACCTCAACCAGAATTACAATTTTCGGAGAGACTTACAGTATCAGGAGTCAGGCTGAACCGGAATACACAAATAAGGTAGCCGAACACGTAGATCGAACCATGCACATGATTAAAAAGCAGGTGGGTTTGCAGGATCCTCTTAAAATAGCGATTTTAGCATCTATGTCGATAACCGATGAATTTTTTCAGGCCAGAGAGACAGCAGAGAAAAAAACTGAGGAACGGGAAAACAAGTGTAGTTCCTTAATTAATCTCATTGAAGTCTATTTGGAAGGAAACAAGGCGGAAGAAGTGTTCTCAGGATAATTATATCTGACTAAAGAAAGATTATCGAGACTTGGAATAATTCTCCCCGTCTGTGCGTGATTAACATTTTGATCCGACACTATACCGATGGGAGCCGACTCTGTCGTTTGACCACATGCCCCAGAAAAATTTGGGGACTTGGGTATTTCGGCAGGAAGCACCCACCCTATCTTTTTAGGGGTTCAAAATGTTACTCACGTGCGACGGGGATTTTTTTTAGCAAGGCAGCTCCGGAAGGAGAAAAGCACAGGGAGCGTCAGCTCCTGAAAAAGTAGGCTTTAAAGAAAAAATCCGAGCAGTGAAAAGCTTGGCAGTTACAACCACATTCGCTTAAAGGTTGCACTTTCAATATTCCCAATATCTTAGAGCCGGTTTGATTTTCAACCGCTTAATCAAAATAAAGTTAACATGGAGAATAAATGAACGAACTATTGAATAGTTTAATTCCATTTATCGGGTTACTCGCTGTTGCCGTAATCATTTTTCTTCTCGGGTTTTGGGCGAGCAAGAAAGTAGCTCAGGGCAAGCTGCGCGATTCCGAAACGCTTGTCAAAAAAATGCTGGATGATGCGGAGAAGGATGCGGGAAATATTAAAAAAACCGCAGAAATAGATAGTAAAGAGAAATACTATCAGGCGAGGATCAATTTCGAGAAAGAAACCGAGGGCACACGCAAGGAGCTTGAGGGAATCCAGCGCACAATTCACGAGCGAGAGCTGAATCTGGATAAAAAACTCGAGATAGTTGAAAAGAAAGAGAAGGAAGTAGCCGGGATGAGCGAGGAACTTCTCGTTCGGGAGCGTGTGGTCAAAAGCAAGGATGAAAAGCTGACCCAGTTGATCACAGAACAGAACGCACGTTTGGAGCGGATTGCCGGTCTGAGCGCCGAGGAGGCCAAGCGCGAGCTGATCGAGAATCTCAAGGAGGAGGCGCGGGTGGAGGCAAGCCAGTATATCAAGGACATCAAGGAGAAAGCCAGGCGTGAAGCCGAGAAAGAGGCCAAAAATATTATCACCCTCGCCATCCAGCGTTGTGCCGCCGACCATGTGGTCGAGTCGACAGTTTCCGTGGTGAACTTACCTGCCGATGAAATGAAAGGCCGGATTATCGGCCGTGAGGGCCGCAATATCCGCTCTTTCGAAATGGCCACCGGGGTCGATGTGATAATCGACGATACCCCTGAGGCGGTGGTACTGTCCGGTTTCAGCCCGATCCGCCGGGAAACCGCGCGCCTGGCCATGGAGAAGCTGATCGCTGACGGCCGTATCCACCCAGGGCGCATAGAGGATGTGGTCGATAAAAGCCGCAAGGAAGTAGAGGAGAAAATCCAGCAGGCCGGGGAAGAAGCTTGCTACGAGACAAGTGTGCACGGCCTTCATCCCGAGATGGTTTCACTGCTGGGAAGGCTCAAGTTCCGTACCAGTTACGGCCAGAATAACCTTCAGCACGCCAAGGAAGTCGCTTTGCTTTGCGGCCTGATGGCAGCCGAGCTGAACCTGGATGTGGAACTTGCCAAGAGAGCGGGCCTGCTTCACGATATCGGCAAAGCGGTGGACCACGAAATCGAGGGCACACATACCGAGATCGGTATCGAACTGGCCAAGAAATATAACGAACCGGAAGAGGTAATCAATGCGGTCGCCTCGCACCACAACGACACCGAACCCAACACATTGATCTCCGTGCTGGTCCAGGCAGCTGACGCTCTTTCCGGAGCACGTCCCGGGGCTCGCCGTGAAACTCTCGAAACATATATCAAGCGCCTTGAACAGCTCGAGCAGATTGCTGATGGTTTCAAGGGGGTGGAGAAAGCCTATGCGATTCAGGCCGGTCGGGAGATCAGGGTGATGGTAAAGCCGGAGGTGGTGGATGACTCCTACAGTGAAGTCATGGCCGGGGAAATCGCGCGGAAAATCGAGAAAGAACTCGAGTATCCGGGACAGATCAAGGTGCTGGTGATTCGCGAAACACGATCAATAAATTACGCAAAATGATTTACAGGCGAGGAGCCATTTAGTGCGGGTTTTCTTTATCGCCGATATCCTTGGTGGGCCGGGACGAAAAGTCGTCAGTATGGTGTTGCCGGAGCTTATCAGGGAGAAAAAGGTAGACTTCTGTATCGCCAACGGTGAGAACGCCGCCGGGGGTTTCGGCTTAACCCCAGCGATTGCCGAGGATCTTTTAAACCGCGGCATTGATGTTATTACCAGCGGAAATCACGTCTGGGACCGCAAAGAAATTTACCCCCACCTTGACAGCATGCAGGAAATCCTCAGGCCGGTCAACTACCCCCCGGACAATCCAGGACACGGCACAGGTGTTTTCAAGGCCCGGAACGGGATCAAGATGGGTGTAATTAACCTTCAGGGCCGGGTTTTCATAAAAGAAATAGATTGTCCCTTCCGCACAGTGCTTCCTGTTATCGATAACCTGAAAAGTGAAACGAGTTTGATAGTGGTGGATTTTCACGCTGAGGCCACGGCTGAGAAAGTCGCCATGGGTTGGCATCTCGACGGTCGGGTTACCGCTGTGATAGGCACACACACCCATGTCCAGACCGCTGATGAAAGAATTCTTCCCGGCGGCACTGGATATATCACCGATGCCGGATTGTGTGGCTCGATCGATGGTGTGATCGGGATCAAGAAAGAATTAGCCATTAAGCGGTTTATCACCCAGACACCGAACCAGTTTCAGCCCGCGGACAGCAATCTCTGGCTCATGGGAGTGCTCCTGACAGTCGATCCGACCACCGGCCGCACAGAGAAAATGGAACGCCTGCAAATTCCTCTATCCGAAAATACGGACCAGCCCTGCGCCTGAAGCCACGAGGAACGCATCCTGCCTGGAACACGATCATCGATCGGGACACCGGAGGCGCTCCCGTTTCGCAAAATAAAGCGTTAAATCGAGTACCAGATTTCAAGGAGGGTCAAGCGCATGTCCGCTAAACTTATCGACGGTAAAGCGATTGCTGCAGCGATACGCCAGGAGCTTAGAGAGCGGATTGCCGCGCTGGATAAACAGGGGATTAAACCCGGACTCGCCGTGGTCCTGGTGGGAGAGGATTCCGCCTCCCGGGTCTATGTAGGCATGAAAGAAAAATCCTGCACTGAACTGGGCATTTATTCAGACCACCATCACCTCCCCGCTGAGACTACTCAGGAAGAACTCCTCGGGCTGGTAGAGAATTTAAACGCAGACAGCAGGATTCACGGAATTCTGGTTCAGCTACCCCTGCCGGATCATATCGATGAAAATCGGATAATCGAGGCAGTCAGCCCGGCCAAAGACGTGGATGGTTTCCATCCGGTAAACCTGGGCCGTCTGGTTATCGGCCTGGACTGTTTCCGGCCCTGCACCCCGGCAGGAGTGCAGGAGTTGCTCGTGCGCAGCGGGGTCGAGCTATCGGGCAAGAGGGTGGTGATTGTCGGCAGGAGCAATATCGTGGGCAAGCCTCTGGCGAACATACTGATGCAGAAAGCGGAGGGTGCAGATGCCACGGTGACTGTCGCACACAGCAGGACCGAGAATCTTCCCGAACTGGTTAAATCGGCTGATGTCGTGGTCGCCGCAATCGGCCGGGCGGAGATGATCACGGGTGACTGGATAAAACCCGGCGCAGTGGTGATTGATGTGGGAATAAATCGCGTGGAGGACCCGGCTGCCAAGCGTGGTTACAGGCTGGTGGGCGATGTACATTTCGAGAGCGCAAGCGAGGTGGCCTCCCAGATAACTCCCGTGCCCGGCGGAGTTGGTCCGATGACTATTGTGATGCTGATGAAAAATACTGTCACTTCCGCAGAAAAAGCGCTTGCGAAGAGAGGTGAGTGATCCTTGGAAATACAGGTTTACACTGTAAGTGGACTTACTGCTGAAATCAAAGACCTGATCGAGGAAACCTTTCCGCCGGTCTGGGTTGAAGGCGAAATAAGCAATTTTACTCACCACAGCTCAGGCCATATGTATTTCTCCCTCAAGGATGAAGGGGCCTCCCTGCGCTGTGTGTTTTTCCGCCAGCACAATTTCCGCCTGAGATTCAAGCCGGAAGGCGGGATGAAAGTACTAGCCTTCGGCGAGCTTACGGTTTACGAGCCGAGCGGCCAGTACCAGCTTAGAATCGCCGAGCTCAGGCCTGTTGGCATTGGTGAACTGCAGCTTGCTTTCGAACAGTTGAGAGCCAAGCTTCAGGCCGAGGGGCTTTTTGACCAGGAGCGCAAACGGCCGATTCCCTCTTTCCCAGCAGTTGTCGGAGTGGTAACCTCGCCTACCGGTGCGGCGATCAGGGATATCATCTCAGTGATTTCACGGCGCTGTCCTCCGGTGCGGATCGTGCTTTACCCGGTGCGGGTTCAGGGCGAGGATGCAGCTGCTGAAATTGCCGGGGGAATCCGTGCAATCAGTGAATGGGGCGGGGCGGATGTAGTTATCACCGGCCGTGGAGGAGGATCGGTCGAGGATCTCTGGGCATTCAACGAGGAGGTGGTAGCCCGTGCCATTGCCGAATGCCCGGTACCGGTAATCAGCGCCGTGGGACATGAGACAGATTTCACGATCGCGGATTTCGTTGCCGATCTGCGCGCGCCCACACCCAGCGCAGCTGCCGAATTCGCCGTGCCGGACGCCGCAGAGTTGCTTGCCGGACTGAAAGCACTGGCAATACGGTTGCTCAGGGCTCGACAGAATAGATTGGATTACGGCTGGCAGGTGTTCGACAGCCTGGAGCGCGGACTTTCGCCGGGAAGGCTTCTCGAACGTTATAAGTATTTGAAATCACAACAGGAATCACTCACCCGCAGGCTTTGCCGGGCTATGTCTAACATACTTGAGGCAAGCTCTACCCGGTGGGAGGGTCTGCGCCACCAGCTTGCCGCGCTGAACCCGGCGGCAGTGCTTGATCGCGGCTTTTCACTGGTCCGTACACCTGCGGGCGAGATAGTCCGGGATGCGCGGCAGGTGGCTGTCAGTGACAATCTTGAGGTAACCCTGAGTTCCGGGCTGCTTGGCTGCAAGGTGGAAACGGTCCAGCCTGATGTAGAAAAACTGAAAGTTCCAGGCCTTCCGGGCCGGTTGCATCCACCCCGGGCTGAAAAGAAAAGCGGGAGAAACAAATGAACCAAAAGAAGAAACAGAGCTTTGAGGAAAACTGCCGCAGACTCGAGGAAATTGTGGAAAGCCTCGAAGATGAGCAACTGCCCCTGGAGAAGTCGATAAAGCTTTTCACCGAAGGAGTCGACTTGGCTTTGAAAGCCAGGGGACAGCTTGAAGAAGGCGAAAAGAAGGTGCAGAAACTGATTGCCAGAATGGAAGGCGATTTCGAACTGGAAGATCTGGATAAAGAGAGCTGACAAGGAGCGAGGCAAACTTGGATATCAGGGCCTATCTCAGTGAGGAAAAAGAGGCGGTAGACAGGCACCTTGCTGATATAATCGCCCGCTGGCCTGCTACCGGTTCGGCAGGATACCGGCTTACCGAGGCTATGGCTTACAGTCTGAATGCCGGGGGAAAAAGGCTGCGGCCGATTCTCACGCTCACTGCCTACAGGGCATGTGGGGGAGAGGGCGAGCAAGTTTATTCCGGAGCCTGCGCCCTGGAGATGATCCACACTTATACCCTGATCCACGATGACCTGCCGGTAATGGACAATGACGATTTCAGGAGAGGCCTGCCCACCTGCCATCGC
>JAUVUV010000067.1 GCA_030604975.1 Candidatus Glassiibacteriota bacterium
GACGCTCACAAGCACCGGCACGCCGGCGATTTTCATCCATCCCGTAGATTTTCTTCACGGCGACATGGGGCTGGTCACACCGGAAGATGTTTTTATCGCGCTTTCCAAGAGCGGTGAAACAGGCGAAGTCGAGCGTATGCTTCACCTGTGTAAGAGACTCGGGGTCAAAGTAATCACGGTGACAGGAGAGAAAAACAGCTCTCTTGCCCGGCTCTCCGAAGTAGTGCTCGATGTTGGGGTTCCGCAGGAAGCCTGCCCTCATAATCTAACCCCCACAGCCAGCGCTACAGCCGCGATGGTAATGGGCGATGCTTTGGCGATCGCATTGCTCGTGCGCCGGGATTTCCGTCCTGAGGATTTCGCCAGGTTTCATCCGGCAGGTTTCCTGGGCAGAAGGTTGCTTCTGCGGGTGGAGGAGCTGATGCTCACCGGGAACAATGTCGGCACTGTCAGCAATCGGGCTACGATGAAAGAGGTCCTGCTCGAGCTTGTCGGTAAACGCGGCATCTGCGCAGTGCTGGGAGACAAAGGTGAGTTGACCGGGGTAATCACCGATGGCGATTTCAAGCGGCTGCTTCAGAAAACCGGGGATTTCATGGAGATAAAAGCTATAGATGTTATGAATAAAAATCCCAAAAGCATCCGCCAGGATGAACTGTGCGTTTCCGCAGTTAAAATGATGGAAAGCTATTCCATTATCTCCATGCCAGTGGTGGACGAAAACAAAAGGGTTGTGGGCATGGTGCACCTTCATGATCTGATGCGAGCCAAGGTGATATGATTCCTAGCTATTATCATAAAGAAAAAACGGCGATTTCGTGCCTTTTTTCATCCCCTGCCAGAGTTTTGGCCGGGGCTTTTTTCATAATACTCTGTCTTCTCTCTGCCGGTTGCAGGGAAAAGGAAATCGCTCAGGCACCCTCCGGGGAGCAGAGCGTTGAGATACCGGACCAGATATTCGACGGCTTTGAGATGGCAATCACCGAAAGCGGGATCAAGAAAGGCTGGATTCAGGCAGACCGGGCCGAAAAATATACGGCAAAAGGCCTTTTTAAAGCCGAAAACCTGACCGTGTTTTTCTATACCCAGACCGGTGCGATCAAATCCGTGATGACCTCCCGTAAGGGATTGATCCACACCGAGTCAGGGGATATGGAAGTCATGGATTCGGTGGTGGTGATCTCCAGCGATAGCACGAAAACGCTGCTCACCGAATACCTGGTCTTGAAAAATAAAGATAATCGCATCCTCGGCGATTCCGCTGTGGAGATTCGAAGCCCGAAGGGGGTGGTTTTCGGCGACGGAATCGAGGCGGATGCAGGGTTCGAGAATCTCGAAGTGAAAAACCCGACCGGAGACATACATGTCCTCGGGGATGATTTTTAGAAACTTCATTGTCCTGCTTTTAACCACCGAACTGTTCCTCCTGGTATCCTCGGTGAGTTCTCAACATGCCCCAGTGGATAAAACTGTGGCCAACCGGAAAGATATTCCCTTCACCATCGAGCAAGCCGACCATCTGTTCCAGCGCAAAGACTCCACTGGTGCCGAAAGATTTATCCTTCAGGGCAATGTAAAGGTTGTACGAGCTTCTTCGCGCATTGAGTGCGGTAGCCTCACTTATTACCCCTCCGGAAGCTACTTTCTCTGTGTTGATTCGGTTTTTCTCACTGATCCGGAACGCAGCATTCATTCCGATACCCTGTTCTATTACGTGGAGCAGGCGCATTACGCGGCTCTAGGCAACTTGAGGTGGGCTACAAAAGAGTTTTCCGGCACGGGCCTGCGGGGAGATTACTACCGGGATTCAGAGCTTATGGCGGTCGAGGGCCAGGCGGTGGCAAGAGACAGCCTCCGGGAAATACGGGCCGATAGGCTGGTATACGACTATGGAAGCGAAACGCTGCGTGCCACAGGCAACGTGGAGATACTCGAGGTGGAGTCCGGCTCGAAAGCTGTCGCCTCGAGCGCGCTATACCAGCGCAAGACCGGCCTGTTGACCCTTTCCGGAAGGCCCAAGGTTACCTACTATGAGGCCGATGATACCCTTTTTCTGGACCCATACTACCTGACCTGCGACATTTTGAAAAGTTACGCCAATGACAGCTTATTCGCAATCGACCGGGTCAGGCTCTGGGATGACAGCCTTAGTATCACCTCGGACAGCCTGTTTCACGATCGTATTGCGGGAGTGAGCTATTTCCGCGGAGGTCCGCCGGTAGTTGAGAATCCCGGTTACAATTTGCAAGGGGAGCTGCTAGATGTGTTTATAGACAGCCGTCGGCTAAAACGTATCAACGCGGTGCGGAGAGCCCGCGGAGAATTCTATTTCAAGGGCGAAAGGCGAGATCTGGGCGGGATTTCTGCCGAAGAGGAGCCCGCGGTAGGCAGTTGGATTGAGGGAGACATTTTAGAGCTTTATTTCGGCGAGGAGGCTCTTGACAGTGTTGTTGCGCTTGGTAACGCCAGGAGTTATTTCAGAGAGACTGCCGAATCGGGCGTGAACTACATCCAGGGAACCAGGTTGCTGTTAATCTGGCGCGATGAAGCGCTCGAAACCGTAGAGGTCACGGATGGCGGTCGCGGGCTTTTTCTTCCTGCCGACAGTTCGGTTGGGATGAATGTCATACCTGACTCTGCCGGTTTCAAAACCCACCATGACAGCCTCTAGTCCATGATAAATCCTATTGACTTTGACTTGGTTTTGGGATAGAATTAATCAAAGAGATGGCATGAAATTTGTATAAAGACGTTTAGATTTTGACACCGCCATTGAAAGATTTGTTCGGCCGTTGATTCCAGATTCAAGGGATAAAACATTATTAAGCCAGAAATAACTTCTTTGAATGAGAATTCCGCACAGGCGGAAGCCTGTTTACACACAAAAGGTTTGGTCAAGGTTTATAAGAAGCGCAGGGTTGTGAACGAAGTTGACCTGAAGGTAAGAAAGGGAGAGGTTGTAGGCCTTCTTGGACCAAATGGAGCCGGAAAGACAACCACTTTTTACATGATAGTGGGCTTGATCAGGCCTGAGGCCGGGAGGATCCACCTTTCGGAAAGAGAAATTACCGGACTGCCGATGTACAAGCGGGCCCGTCTCGGAATCGGATACCTTCCCCAGGAACCCTCGGTATTCCGGAAGCTGACGGTTGAGGAAAACCTGTTGGCGATTCTCGAGACTCTGAATTACTCCCGGCAGAATAGAAAAAAGCGCTGCACCGAACTGCTCGAGGAGTTGGGCCTGGAAAATCTCCGGCGGAGAAAGGCTTACTCGCTCTCAGGAGGGGAACGAAGAAGGCTGGAAATCACCCGCGCTTTGATTACCGAGCCCCAGTTTATTCTGCTTGATGAGCCTTTTGCCGGGATCGATCCGATCGCGGTTGATGATATCCAGGGAATAATCTCCAGGTTGCGGGAGCGCGGTATCGGAATTCTGATTACCGATCATAACGTGCGCGAAACCCTGCAGATCACCGACCGGGCTTATATCATGTTCGAGGGAATGATTCATTTAAGCGGTGACGCAGAGACGCTGATAAACGACCCTACTGCAAAAAAACTCTACCTGGGACATGATTTCAGGATGTGAGTTCGAAAAAGTAATTTCGAAAGCCCTTTAATGAACCCTGTTTTAGGTTATTGGTAACAAAGGCTAGTCTGCTATGGTACTTCAGCATCGCATGGAGCTCCAGTACCGCCAGGAGCTGACGATCAATCCGAGACTTTATCAGGCGATGGACCTGCTTCAGATGCCCTTGCTGGATTTGCAGCTGCACCTGAAACAGGAACTGATGGTTAATCCGTTTCTGGAGCTGGTTGAGGAATCCGAGGAGGGTGTTGAAACGACCGATGTGGAAGCTGCAGAGGATTCCGGAGAAGAGGATGAAGAAAAATGGCCAGAGGATTCCAGGGTTGAAGATTCTAAAGAAGAGAGTTCCAAGCAAGAGGATGATCAAGATGTTTCACTCGGAGAAGATAATCCAGTGGCTGAAGATGATGAATCCTCGTTGGGTGATTATTCCGAGGATGGTGACCTGACAACCAAGACCCAGGAAACTATTAACTGGGATGAAATCCTCGACAGGAATGATTTCGACTACGATAATTTCGTCCAGGAAGTCGACGACAGGGAGTTCCATGAAAAAGCTCCTTCTAATGGTCGGTCGCTTTATGAATATCTCACCGAGCAACTGGTTCTTCTCAAGCTCGATGAGAACCAGTGCCGGATCGGTGAGGAGATAATCGGGGATATCAACGATGACGGCTACCTGACAAGCTCAGTTTCCGAGATCGCCTTCCGGTTACGCATGGACGAGGCGGAAGTCGAGCATATACTGGGAATCGTTCAGAGCCTGGAACCACTGGGTGTGGGCGCACGCGATCTGAAAGAATGCCTGCTGATTCAACTCAGGGAAAAAGGCCGGGAAGACGGCCTTGTTTTCAAGCTTGTGAGTGAATATTTCGAGCAGCTTTCCAAGAGGCACTGGCAGGAGATCGCCAAAGCTACTGGTTTGAGCCTGAAAGAGATTCAGGACGCAGCTGACGAGATTGCTCATCTGGAACCCAAACCTGGCAGGCTATACAGCAGTGGCAGAGATGACCACTATGTCGTTCCGGACCTGACTGTAGAGAAGGTCGAAGGCGAGTACATGGTCTATGTCAACGATTCCAATATTCCCAGGCTCCGACTGAGCCATGCCTACCAGGAAATAGCCCGTGATCGCAAGAATTTCACAGGAGAGGCTAAAAATTTCATTTACAATAAGTTGAACAGCGCAAACTGGTTGATCCAGGCGATTGAGCAGCGCAAGCAAACCATGCTTAAAGTGATGCACTATATCGTAGACAAGCAGCACGGATTTTTCGAACACGGGATTAGTTACCTTAAGCCGCTGACTCTCCGTGAGGTTTCCGAAGCGATTGACATGCACGAGTCAACGATTAGCCGGGTAACCAACGACAAGTATTGCCAGACTCCGCGCGGCGTTTTCCAGCTTAAATTCTTTTTCAGTGTTGGCCTGGCATGCGATACCGGCGAGGATGTTTCCGCCCGTGGAATCAAGGATAAAATAGCCAAGATGATCGAAAACGAGGATTCCTCCAAGCCACTCACCGATCAAGAAATCGTGGCCCGCCTTAAAGAGGATGGTCTTCGGATTGCAAGAAGAACGGTCGCCAAGTATCGGGACCAGATGGGTATCCTGCCTGCAAGAATGCGTAAAAGAGTATGACAGCCATTTTGGATAAACAAGCAAATTGTTTCACCCCCTTGAACACATGTTATCTGCGTAAGCTTATGTTTGATCTCCTAAGAAGTATTAATGGGTCGGGTCGGGCTTGTGTCCCGAATTTTCGTTCTTAACACAACTATCTATAACAAACCTTAACAGAAAGAGAGGTTGATCCTGATTCAAAACCTGGTCGAGCCTGATTCGGGAAATGGAGTAGAACTTTGATGGACTCTTGACAGATGTTTTCAGACTGGGGACATCCGAATCATTCTGTCCTTTCAATGTGAAGGAGGCAGTGGATGCAGGTAACCATCACGAGAAAGAATGCAGGCTTGAGCGAAAGCTTGAAGATTTATCTGGAAGGAAAGCTTTCAGGATTGACCAAGCGTTATGGTAAAATAATTGATGCCCATGTAGTGATGGATAATGAGGGAAAGGAACACAGTGTTGAGATTACCCTGCACGTCTCCCGCCGAACTTTTTTTTCAAAGAACAAGAGCACGAATTTACGGCTTGCAATTGATTCTTCTGTGGAAAAACTCCATAAACAGTTGATAAAATCGAAAGAGAAAATCCGCCGAAAAGGGCTCACTCCTGAGGAGGCGATTTTAAGCGGCAAAGTTATTGTCACCGAGACTACAGAAGAGGAGATGGTGGAGAGTGAGGTCCCGATGCTCACTTTTGAACAGGAAGAAATCACCGAAGAACCTGAGGAAAGAACCGGGACCTGAGCTTTTAACCGTTTCTTCTGTTTCACTGAAATCACAGCCGCGCCTTCCTCTTAAAACTAGGGAGCCGCGGCTTTGTTTAAATCCTTCTTTGCACATGGCATTCTGATGGAAAAAACGCTTAAAGTAGGCCAGTTTTATTCCCAGCATAAAGAAAGGTTTAAACTCAGCCTTTTTACCGAAGAGCATACTCTGGAAAGCCTGATTGTGAGCCATGAAGTCAGCAGACCCGGACTCATACTTGGTGGTTTCACTAAGAAATTCGCTTACGACCGGATGCTCATTTTCGGGGAGACAGAGATCGTTTATCTGGAGAGCCTGTCTCAGAAGAAACTTAATTCTTATATCAAAACAATGTGTTCTTTCGATATTCCCTGTATAGTTGTCTCCAAAGGCCTCAAGCCGCCGGAACTGATGGTTGAGGTGGCCAACCGGCAGAAGATACCTGTGCTGGGGACGACCCTGGGTACGCAGGAATTCTCACGTAAACTCTCCGGTTTTCTGGAGCAGTATTTTGCGCCCCATACATTTATTCACGGTTCCCTGGCGGATGTTTACGGCGTGGGAGTGATGTATATAGGGGCCAGCGGTATCGGCAAAAGCGAATGCGTGCTGGATCTGGTGGAACGTGGACACAGGCTGGTCTGCGATGATGTGATCCATATAATCAGGGTCGGGGAAAACACGCTTGTGGGAATGGCGGATGAAAAATTCGGCCATCACATGGAAATACGTGGCCTGGGGATTATCGATATTTTCCGGCTTTTCGGTATCAGGGCGGTACGTTCGCGCAAGAGAATCGAGGTCGTTGTGGAACCGGTTCACTGGAAGGAGAATGTGGCTTTTGACCGTACGGGCATAGCTGACCGGACCACTGAAATCCTGGGGGTGGAACTTCCCTTGGTCCAGGTTCCGCTGGTGCCGGGAAAGAACATAACGGTTATCAGCGAAGTTATCGCCATGAATTATCTCCTTAAACTCAAGGGATATCATTCCGCAAAGGAGTTTAACCGCAGATTGCTTGAAGAAATGGGCCCGGATAGGTATATTGAAGAGTTATCTGAATAAATCTATTGTTAACATAACAATTAGGAAAATCGGTTCATTATTAATATGAACGAAGCTATCGAAAGCGAATTTAAAGATCATGTCGAGTTTAACTGCAAAGTTAAAAATACAGAACAGGTTGGGACTTCATGCGAGACCTGCGGCTATGCTGGTTCAAACCACCAACAAGTTTAAAAGTGAGATCCTTATTAAAAAAAACGATATGGAGGTTAATGCCAAAAGTATACTGGGTATCATGATGCTTGCCGCAGAGTATGGTTCCAGCCTTGTTTTAACTGTTTCGGGCAAGGACGCTGAGGAAGCTCTTAGCGCTGTGAGAGAGCTTTTCGAGAGAAAATTTGATGAGAAAAAAAAGGAGAATGCCTGAAATGCCTGGGCCAAGAGTAGGAAAAACTGTCAGGGGCAAAAGAAAGAGAAAAAGCGGCGAGTTTGCTGTATCAGGCGTCGCAGCCTCTCCCGGGCTGGTTATGGCTACGGCTTCCGTGATTTCCTTCGGTTTGCCCAGCATTCCGATCAGGAAATTGAGACGGAATGAAGTGGATGATGAAATCAAGCGATTCCGTAACTCATTGACCACTACGCGGGATCAGTGCCTAAAGCTGCAGAATGGTCTCAAAAAGAAACTCAAGGATAAAACTCCCCAGATATTCGATGCCCACCTTCTGATGATCGACGATACATTTATCACCGATCAGACGATTTCCCTTATCAGAGATAAGCTTATAGGCGCCGAGCAGGCTTATTCTATCACCGTGAACAAGATTGTCAAGGTGATCGGGGCGGACCGCAACGACAATTATCTGCGGGAGCGCGTGGCAGACATCCGGGACGTGGAGCGCCGGGTGATGGCCAATCTCATGGGGCTGACTGACCCTTCCAGAGTGGATCTCAAGGAGCAGGCTATACTTGTGGCCCACGACCTTACTCCTAGCCAGACCGCGCAACTGGACCGCAAGCTGGTTCTCGGCTGCGCCACCGATGTCGGCGGGGCTACCAGTCACACAGCCATTCTCAGCCGCTCGCTCGAAATACCGGCCGTGGTCGGCCTGGGAAATATTACCGAACTGGTGGATACTGGCGATGAGATAATAATAGACGGCTATGCCGGCAAGGTGATTATCCGGCCCAGGAAAGCCGAGGTGGAGGACTTTTATTTCAAGGCCAAAGATTACCGGATGATCGAGAACCGGCTGGCCAAACTCAGGGATCTGCCCGCGAAAACAGTGGATGGCAGGCTTGTCGAGCTGTCGGCGAATATCGAGTTTCCTAAAGAGGTTGATTCTGTGATCAGCCACGGGGCAAAAGGAGTGGGGCTTTTCCGTTCCGAGTTTCTCTATCTCACCCGCAGTACACTGCCCACGGAAGAGGAACAGTACCAGGCCTACGCCGAGGTGGCTCGTCGTCTGAACCCCGATCCAGTGATTATCCGTACCCTGGATGCAGGAGCGGATAAATTCTCTGCACAGTTCCAGTCCACTCCGGACCCAAATCCCTTCCTGGGAAACCGCGCGATTCGTATCTGCCTAAAGCACAAGGACATTTTTCGCACGCAGTTGAGAGCCCTGTTCCGCGCCACCCTTGAGGGCAACATTAAAATCCTTCTGCCGTTCATTTCGACTATCGAGGAGTTGAAAAAGGCAATGGCATTTATCCGAAAGGTGCGGCGTGAGCTGGTGGATGAGGGCCTGCCGATATCTGAAAAGGTCGAGGTGGGCAGCATGATCGAGATTCCCTC